>JAEWBE010000068.1 GCA_023391275.1 Bacillota bacterium
CGCCAGTGCCATGGTATCGGGGCGCGAATGGGGCTCGATATAGCCTAAAACAACATCCGCCCCGGCTTTCTGTTCAGAATGGGCGGCATCCAGCATGGCATAGGTTTTGCCCACGCCCGCCGCGTATCCGAAAAAGATCTTCAGTTTACCCCTCCTGGTTTTACTTTCCTGACCATTGATTATTTTCAGCAGTTCCTCCGGGGTCGGGCGCGTGTCGCTCATTCGATTCACCTCTTGTTGCTATTTTAAAATGCCGTCCAGCGCAAGATTAACATCCAGAACATTCACCGTGTCCTCACCAAACACATTTAAAAATTTTCCGCTCGTATATTTGGCAATGATATCGCGCACTTGCTGTTCAGGCATACTTCTGGCTTTCGCGACCCGCGCAATCTGATAATCCGCGGCGGCAGGGGAAATATCCGGGTCAAGCCCGCTGCCGGAACAGGTAACAAGATCTTCCGGAATAGGGACGCCTTTTTTGTCCGGATTAGCAGCCTGTATTTTCGCGACCCGCTGTGTAACCAGTTCCCGGTACTTGTCGCTTGCAGGATTTAAATTGGACGGCACAGCATACATTAAGGCCTTTCCGTCCGCATCCTGAAACGTCTTCGTATCCAGATTCATGATACGGCCCCAAAGGTAGCCGTTCCCTGTAAATTGCTGTGCCAAAAGCACGCTGCCATATTTCTTTCCATTTATTTCAATTATACTACCGTTTACCTGATTATGAAATAAAAGCTGCGAAATTCCGGTAACAGCCAATGGATAAAGCAAGCCGCAAAGCAGCGTAAAAAGCAATAACGCACCAAGCGCCTTCGTCCAAATAGATTTAAAAAATTTCATATTATGTGCCTCCTTAAGAAACACCGAACAAAGTCAGTAAAACATCAATCAGTTTAACAAAAACAAAAGGAGCAGCAAGACCGCCAAGTCCATAAATCAAAAGATTTCTCGAGAGCAGCTTTTTAGCCGGGACCTCGCGGTATTTCACCCCCTTTAATGCGAGGGGAATCAGGGCGACGATGATCAGTGCGTTATAAATGATGGCCGATAAAATAGCGGTATTGGAACTGTGAAGACCCATAATGTTCAGCGCCGCAAGGCCGGGGTAGCTTAAACAAAGATCAGCAGGATATTGCAAACAAGCTTGACTTATCTATATATGAGCTTGAAAAAGTCATTAATGGGAAAAATCAGCCACTAGTCAATATAAAAGGCAAGGTTGAGTTTTCAAACATTGAAGCTTTGGAAAAAGCAATTGAAGGCGAATCCGGTGGGCAATCCGGCAGCCAGCAGTCCAGCGAAGGGTAATCCGGCAGCCAGCAATCCACGGAGAGCATGGTTTGCAGCAGATAAATGTGTCGCTACTTCAGGCGGCTTTTCAGCCGCCTGAACCAATACAAAATTCTAATGAAACAACAGTAAAATGAACTGTATAAGTTATGATCTTCTTCGCTCACTCAATTGTGATTAATAAACATAATGGGAAGCGCGCTTTTGCTTCTATCTGCTAAAGAATATGGCATTATCCCCTCCATGTCAAGACGGTGGAATCCTTATGACAATGCCATAGCCGAAAATTTCTTCTCCATCCTAAAAACAAAGTGCATCTATCGGCAAAGAATTCAGACCTTTGACTCCAAAACGCTTCTACAGTACAGGTCCATAACATCTTCCAAATAGGGCATCGCGGGGATTGCCCCCCTCTTCTGCACACACAGAGTTGCCACTGCATTGGCAAATGTTAAAAAGTCTTTTGCGTCTTCCTGTGTTAATTCCTCTGGTCTTTTATTATTCTGAATCAGTTTGTATAAGAAGCCCCCCCAGAAGGAATCTCCCGCCCCTGTGGTATCAACAACCGAACAATCGACTGCTTTTACCTGAGCCAGTGAATCTCTGGTGCGGATCAGGGCTCCGTCAGGGCCTAAAGTAACTACAACACAAGAAATCCCCCTATCGATTAAAACCTGGGATGACTCTTCGGGAGATTGGGATTCCGTGAGCAGCCCGCTCTCTTCATCACTGATTTTTATGACGTCAACAAATGGAAGTACACTCCTCATGATCGCTTTCGCCTCATTTTTACTGTGCCACAGTAATTTCCGGTAATTAGGGTCATATGAAATAATCGCGCCGGCTGATTTTGCGGCAATTATTGCAGCCAGTGTCGCAGAACGCGCAGGTTCATCTGTTAAAGACAGAGAGCCGAAGTGAAAAATTTTTGTATTCCCAATAATTTCTTTCCTTAATTCTTCCGGCTTAAGGCAAGTATCCGCTCCCGGCTTGCGCGCAAAAGAAAAGCTTCTTTCACCGGTTTCGGACAACTCAACAAAAGCCAACGTCGTAAATATATTTGGGTCCTGCACTAATCCATCCGTATAGATATTTTTTGACGCCAGTGTTTCGCGCAAAAAATCCCCATGCATATCATTTCCCACTTTGCCAATAAACGCGGTCTTCAGCCCTAAATTCGACAATGCACACAATACATTAGCGGGAGCCCCTCCAGGATTTTGTTCAAACAACCGCATTCCTGCGGAGGATCTACCGCAAGGAGTAAAATCAATCAGCAACTCACCCAAAGCTGTAACATCAAACATATAGCCACCTCATTACTAATTTAATAACAGCGGATACTTTGGTAAGTATCCGCTGTCAATTGGGGGAGAAACTTATTTTTCACAATACCAGCGAGGACCGCCTGCGGAAACTAAAACAATATTTGAATTCGCTGTAAAGTCACCGGTGCGAATCACAAATTTGACCTGCTTTGTAATTTCATCACGCAGTACGGGATGAGGCACAATTTCAACATCAATTTCCTGATCGAAGCAGGACAAAAACTCCGCCTGCCTGGAAGGACTGACATCAACAGTAGCCTGTGAAAGGATTATCTTTTCAACAGAAAAATGTTTAAGTACTTCTTTTAACACTTCAATGGCTGTCGGAGTATTCGGTGCTAAGGAAAGATCTATCACTTTCGTTGTATTTGGTACGGCAAGACCGGCATCTACAATCATCATTTTATCTGTATGCCCCATCTTGCTTATTTCCGCCGCAATTTCACGATTTAATATTCCTGTTTCTGTCATGACTGTCCTCCTATCTCTCGTAGCAGCGCATAAGAATATCATACATTTCGTCGATGGTGGCTATGCGGGGATTATTCTTGTAATCGCCCAATACCTGACCGCAGTCGGCAATTGCGCGTATATCATCTTTTGTGACGTTTAAATCTTTGAATCCGAACCACAGGCCGATTTTCTTCAGAAACTCATCAATTGCCTCGCAGCTTTTCTCAGCAGAGGTTTCATCTGATTCCTCGTTTAGCGCAGGATTAAAAATTTTGCCCACAGTGGCAAACTTTTTAATGGCGGCAGGATATGTATAGCGTGTAAACTCAGGATAGATTGCCGCCAATGACTGCCCGTGAGTAACATGTGGGCAATGGCCTCCAACCTGCATACCCAAACCATGGGGCAATGTTACGCCGGCTGAAGCATTGGTCAGTCCTCCTAATGTATCTGCCCATGCCATCTTGGAACGTGCTTCTATATCATTTCCATCAGTAAGTGCTTTGGGAAGATATTCCGCAATAATTTTGATCGCTTCAATTGCTAAAGTTTCGGCCATCGGATTAGTGCCTACAGAGAGATACGCTTCGAAATTATGGCAGAACGCGTCAAATCCGGTTTGCGCCGTAACACTCGCAGGCATTGTCGCAGTAACCTCCGGGTCAACAATCGCAACACGGGGGAAAATGTTTTTATTCCAAATTGCTGATTTATCTTTTGCTTCCGTCTTTGTGATAACGGCGCAGGGAGTAGTTTGAGAACCCGTTCCCGCTGTGGTGCTGATTGCTATGATCGGTAAAGTTTTTTCTGTCGGACCGGCAGTATAATGCAAATAATCCCATGCAGTGCCAGGATGAGTTGCCTCAACCGCAATTGCCTTTGCCGTGTCCATAGAAGAGCCGCCGCCCAACCCGATAACAACGTTCGCGCCCAATTTTTTTGCCATATCAGCGCCTGCGGTTACTACATCCGTGGTCGGGTTGGGAATTACTCCGTCAAAATGCTCTACAGTGACTCCTGCATCGGTAAGGGATTTTTTAACTTTAGCGTAAAGCTCCGATACTGCCGGAAATTCCGGTACGGTTACCAGTAAGGCCCTTTTGCCATAACGGACAGCAATTTTTCCTACTTCTTTTACGCGTCCGCATCCAAAAACTATTTCGGTCGGTGCAAAATAATTAAACTGTTTCATATCGATTGCCCCTTTTCTTATTCCATCTCAATAATAACTTTCATTGCTTTGTCTTTTTGCTCATCGATGATTTGGTATGCAGTGGGATAATCCATAAACTGAACGCGATGGGTGATCAACGCATTAAACTCAATCAATCCCTTTTTGACCAACTCAATTGCCTTTTGATAATCTTCCACACGGTACATGGCTGTTCCGATTAAGCGCAGTTCATGGTCCTGAATAAAGCCCATGTTGATCGTTCCAAGATCGGCAAAAACCCCCACTACAACAATGTCGCTGCCTTTTCGCGCATATTCAATCGCCTGCTTCATCGTCGCATTGATACCGATGCACTCAAAAACAACATCCGCACCATCCTTGCCAAAGCATTCGATAATTGCCTCTTTTAAATCTTTTTCTTTTGGATTCACCGTATTGATTCCGCATTTTTCAGCAGTTGCCAAACGGTACGCGCTCAGCTCAGAAAGCAATACTTTAGATGCTCCCATAGCTTTTGCAGTCTGTGCCACGAGATTTCCGATTGGGCCGCCGCCGAGTACCAAAACGCCCTTGCCCTTTACATCACCGTATCTTCTTACGGCATGAACCGCCACCGCAAGCGGTTCAATCATGGCGCCATGTTCAAAGCTCATACCATCCGGAAGCTTCAATGCTTTCTCAGCGTCTACAACAAAATATTCGCTTGCCATACCCGTGGTCTGAAAGCCCATAACTTTCAGTTCTTCACAGTCGTTATACATTCCATGAGTACAGGGATAACACTTTCCACAAACCACCTGAGGCTGAATCGTAACCGCGTCACCGACTTTTACATTTGTGACGTCTTTTCCCACTTCCTCCACAACTGCGGAAACCTCATGACCCTGCACAACCGGATAACTGGTATAGGGGTGCTTTCCATGGTTTACATGAATATCCGACCCACAGACACCAATGCATTTCATTTTTACTTTAATCTGGTTTGCCTTCACTTTGGGGACGGGAACATCGTGAAAAATTATTTTCCCTGGTTCTGTCATAACTGCCTGAATCATATTCAGTTTCTCCTTTTGTAATATTTAATGTAGGGGGAATGCTTATTCACTCAAGCATTCCCCCTGATTATAGCAAGTGTATTTGCGTGTTATTTTGCTACGTAGTAGTCCGCAACATTGTCCTTGGTTACAATTGTAGTGCCTGTATCAATAAAGCCCGGGAGATCTTTGGCCGGAAGCTTATGAGCCAATTGATAGAGGAAGTTCATGGACCAGTAACCCATGTTATAAGTACCCTGTGCAACTGTAGCTTCAATCTGACCATTCTTAATCATATCAAGAACAGCAGAATCGGTATCGAAGGACATTACTTTAATATCCTTGAGTCCGGATTCCTGCACTGCCGTAGGACCTGCGACGCCAGCTGCACCGTCCATGCAGAATACACCGTTAATGGAGGAATCCGCCTGTAATGCCGCTGCCATATTTTTGGTGGCCTCCGTCTGATCGCCTTTATCGTTTACTTTTGCGGCAACCTTCAGGTTCGGCGCGGATTTGGCACAATATTCTTCAAACCCTTTCACACGGGATTCCGAATTTTCCGCTCCCACGGTGTAAAGCAATGCAACTTTTCCACCATTCGGCATAATCTTTGCGAAATATGCCGCTGCATCTGCGCCGGCTTGCTCATTGCCCGTTGAAAGGTAAGAACTGCGGCCGGAATCCGGGGAATCAGAATCAAAGGTAACAACCTGAATACCTGCTTCACGTGCTTTTTGAATAGGTTCTTTCAGGGCATCGGCATTGACACAGGTCACGGCGATTCCCTTCGGACTCTTTGCGACAACCTGTTCGAATGCAGTTACTTCTTTTGCAACGTCGGCAGTTGGGTCGCCTGCATAGACTGTCTTAATACCAAACATATTGCCGGCTTCCTGAAAGCCTTTAAAGCACGTTTTCCAATAATCGATACCGGAGAGGAAAGAAATCATGTAATATTCTTCGGACGGATCACCAACAAGTACAGAACCCTTAGCGGAAGAACCTGCGGCTGCTGTGGTAGATGCAGCGCCAGCGCCGGAATTCGTTCCATTTGCTGCAGACGCAGCCCCCGTCCCCGAATTGCAGCCACTGAACACTGTTGCTAGAAGAGCGATGGAAACCAGCATTGACAATACTTTTTTCATAATAATAACTCCTCCTTATTTTGAAGATGCATTGTGCACCTTTCTTGCCACAAATTTAAACGCGTCTTGAAGTTACTTAACTGAAATAAGTTCTCTGTTAAAAAGAATTACTTCTTTTTGCGGTGAGAAACATAATCCAAAGTAACTGCAAGAACCAAAATTGCTCCCGTTACGAAATCCTGCCAATACACAGAAACGTCCAGCATAACCAGTGCAGAATTGACGAGATTCAGCAAAATAACACCGAGGACTGCGCCCAGAACACTGCCGACTCCGCCGCTCATGCTGGTACCGCCAATAACAGCGGCTGCAATCGCTCTTGTTTCCGCCATATTCCCCAACTGCGGCGTGGCAACATTGAACCTTGCCAAGCTTAGGATTCCAGCCAGTGTTGCTAAAGCCGCAGATAATATGTAAACCCAAATTTTCACTTTGGAGACATTTACGCCGGAAAGTTTTGCGGCATTTTCATTGCTGCCGACATAAAAAATATTTCGAAATACGTTGGATCTTTTCATCATCATATCCGCAAAGACTGCTACGATAATGAAGAACAGGAAAAGACTCGGGATTCCGACAACATCACCGGTACCAAAAAACTTAAAAGCAGTCGGAAGTCCTCCCATGGAGAGCGGAGAACCCTGAGTAAATATGTAAGCTGCACCTCTTGCCAAGCTCATCATACCAAGTGTCACAATAAACGGAGGCAATCCAATTTTGCTGACCATAAATCCATCGAAAAGTCCGACACCCACACCAACCAAAAGCGCGACCAATACTGACACCCAAATGTTTACCCCTGCCAGAAAAAGTGCGCCTGTAACAACGCAGGAGAGCGCTGAAACCGATCCCACAGAAATATCAATACCGCCCAGTACCAGCACTACCGTTAAACCGATTGCCATAAGCCCGTCTGTTGAAAGTCCAATCGCCACTGCACGGATATTGCTCATCGAGAGAAATTTGGGTTGAATTATTGAAACAATTATTACGGCTAAGATAATGATCAGAAATACGCTTGATTCTCTGTGAGCAAAAAGATTTTTGATGATATTAGGTTTTTTCGCCACGGATTGCTCTGTTTTCATGATAACATCTCCCCTGTTTTTTGTTGAAGCTGCTGTCCGGAAGCCAGCTTCATAATATTTTCTTCTGTAGCCCACTGGCAATCGACTATTCCGGCCAAATGTCCTTCATGAATTATGGCGATGCGATCACTGATCCCCATAACTTCCGGCAGTTCAGACGACACTACAATTACACCGATCCCCTGTTCTGCCAGTTCCCTGAGAAGTTTATGTATCTCGGACTTGGCGCCAACATCAATTCCTCTGGTCGGTTCATCCATAATAATTATTTTCGGTTGGATGGACAGCCATTTCCCGAGCAGGCATTTCTGCTGGTTACCGCCGCTAAGGCTGCTCATAGGATAGTTCACGCCGGGTATTTTAATATTCAGCTTTTGAACATAAGCCTCTGCCAATTCGGTTTCTTTTTTGTCATCCATAAAAAGGCCTTTGGACACATCTCTCAGATTGGCGCTGGACATATTGTTCTTAATACTCATTTCCAGAAACAGGCCTTGCGTTTTCCTGTCTTCCGTCAGATAACATACACCCTCATCCACCGCGTCCCGGTAGGTTTTAAAGTTCATTTTCTTACCATTGAGTGTAACTTCTCCTGAATTTTTTGGGTCAATTCCACACATGGCACGCATGATTTCGCTGCGGCCCGCGCCGACCAACCCGGCGAATCCCAAAATTTCTCCCTTTTTCAGTGAAAAAGAAATATCTTCAAATACTCCCTTTGATGTGAGTCCTTCCACTTTCAGGATTTCTTCTCCGATTTTACTCGCCTTAGGGGGATACATATCATTTATTTTACGGCCTACCATCGCATTGATAATGTCATCCGCAGTAGTTTCCTTCGTTTCCATAGTAGTCACATAAGTGCCGTCCTTAAATATTGTAACTCTGTCACAAATAGCGAAAATTTCCGGCATGCGATGGCTGATATAAAGAACGCTTATCCCCTGCTTGCTGATTTCCCGTATTGTTTCAAATAGCTTATTTGTTTCCTGATCCGTTAATGAAGAAGTCGGCTCATCCAAAATTAGAAATTTGCAGTTCAGCGAAACAGCTTTTGCAATTTCAACAATTTGCTGTGCGGATACATTAAGATCTGACACTAATGTTTTCGAGCTGAAGGCGGCACCAAATCTGCTTAATATCTGATCGGAGTCCACAAAAAGTTTTTTGAAATCAATCCTATCCCCATGATGCGGCAGCCGTCCGATATAAATATTTTCGGCAACCGTTAAGTGCGGACAAAGGCTTAACTCCTGATGCACAAATCCAATGCCGATATCCTGTGCCTCTTTTGGATTTTTAGGAGAAATCTCCTTACCTTCAAAGAATATTTGTCCTTCCGTCGGCGGGAATACACCTCCGATGATATTCATTAACGTTGACTTGCCAGCGCCGTTTTCGCCGCATAAAGCATGTACTTCTCCCTTCCTTACTTCCAACTGCACATGGTCTAATGCTTTCGTTCCGGGAAACTGTTTTGTGATATTTCGGACCTCTAAAAGATACTCATCATTCAAAATTTGTCATCCCTTTCTATTTATTGGATTATTCAGAATGCAGGATTTCCGCCGCTTTCCATAAAGTTTTTAAGTATTAGTGAAGCTGCCCCCACAGCAGTGGCATCCGCACCAAGCTGCGCAACCTGAATCTTTACTTTTCGCCCGGCGAACTTCATTTGCCTGACTTTTGACACATGTTTGATTTTTTCGACCAGTATATCTCCGGCATTCACTAGCCCACCTGCTAAAATTATCATATCCGGGTCAAGCAGGTTAACATAATTCGCCAATCCGATGCCTATGTATTCTATCGCATCGTTTACAATTCTCAACGCCAACGGATCATTTTTTTTCGCTGCATCAAAAACGATTTTCGCATCTATATTCTCCAGCTGATTATCTGCTAATTCCAAAATGATGGAAGGTTCCCCATTTTTAATAAGAATCTTTGCATTGTTGGCAATTGCATTTCCGGAGGCCAATGCTTCAAGGCAACCTTTGTTTCCGCAATCGCACATCGGTCCATCTTTCACGAGAGTAATGTGGCCAAATTCACCGCTGCTGCCGCAGCTTCCTCTATAGAACTCCCCTTCTTCCACAATAGCAGAGCCAATTCCATGGCCAAGATTGATGCAAATAAAGTAAGAGGAATTTATTCCTGCTCCAAACCAGCTTTCCCCCATCGCCAATGCCCTGTTCGAATTTTCTAACTGAATATTCATATTAAAATAATTTTTAATCGGACTTACCAAATTTACATTTTCCCAATGAAAATCAGGTGAAAAAAGCACAATGCCATTCTCTACATCAAGCAAACCGGGCATACCGATGCCCATTCCAATAATTTTTCTTTTCTCTACATGGCTGTTTTCCAAAGTCTGTTCTATCAAATGAATCACGCGGTCAATCATATCCTCAGCCGGCAACGTATCTCCAGTTTTTCTGATCTGCTTCGCAATAATTTTTCCGCTTAAGTTCATAACAATGGCATTGATATGACTTCTGCCGATATCCACGCCCACAATGTAATAGGCATCTGATATAAATTCCAAAAGCTCCGGCCGTTTCCCCCCGCTGGATTCCCCTTTCCCAATAATTCTTACCAGCCCGTTTTTCATAAATTCATCGGTTAATTTCATTACAGTTGGGATGCTTAGTTCTGTCAGACGAGCTATTTCCGCCTTATTGATGGGGCCTTTTGTCCTAATTATGTCAATTACGCTCTTTTTATTCATAGTGGCTAATAAGAACTTATCGACTCTCATTCGTTAATCACCTATTTTCATTATAATCGTTTAGGTTTGATGGCTTATGCAACTTAAATATATATTTCAAACAAAACATGCTTTGTATTATCTTTGTTAATTAACTTAACTTAGTATGATTGAATTATAGCCCAATTTTCTTGTCATGTCAATACTATTTTGTGAGTTAATTTATTTTTTTAGTTGATAAGACCAAATAACAAAAAGATTAACATAAAAAGGGACTTAAATACATTTAAAGCAAAACCCTCTTTAACAAAAATCCGATGCAGGAATTGAAAAAGCAACTTCCATATCAACTAATTTCTTCTGTTCGCTTTTACCTTAATTCTTTAAAGATCTTTTCGGTATCAAAATATTGTGCGGTGCATCCGCTGTACGTACGGCATGTTTCATAAATTATTTTCAATGGTGGAAATCTGTGCATGACCTGGCCATAAGTCCTGCAACTCTCTTTATATTATTTTCTTTTCCCAACTGACAAGCTTGATTAGTACGCTGTTAATGCAGCGTGTTCCGGAATTTACGGTTCCCGAGCTGCTTACAATGGTGATCGGCGGAATCTTGGGGAGAACGGCCGTGCGAAGCCTGTCTGTAAAGAGCATGGACAAGGTATTTGAGGGCGTGCTCATCGTAATAACAATTATCAGTGTATATAATCTTTACAAGTACACAGGGATTCTTATAAAGGGTGATTGATCAAAGACAGGTGTTTACGGTGATTTCCAAAAGCGGATGAGGCAGAATACGTATGTATAATAAACATGTAGGTACCAGAGGCAGTTTTTCAATAAAATAAGTACAGAGCATATCGGTAGCCTCCAAAATAGTGGTGTGGACAATTCCCATTTTAAAGGTTTCTCGTCGAATGCTCTATTTTTTAAATTCTATTCGTTGAACCCCCAAGAAAGCGGTCGCCGAGGAGTTGCACCTCCACAGCGACCAGGGGTTTCAATACACGCCACAAGCATATTTCAACCTGACTAAAGCATATGGCATTCGCTCTCTATGTCAAGAAGGGGAAATCCTTATGGCAACGCCATGGCTGAAAACTTTTTCTCGATTTTGAAGACCGAATGTATTTACCGGCCGAAAATTCAGACTTTTGATCAGGCACAAAACCTGATTGACGATTACATTCATTTTTACAATTACGAGCACCTTCGATTAAAATACCGACTGACACCGCACGAAAAGCAGTGCCAGCCGGCGTAATTCAACGACATTCTACGGTAGGCTTTCCTTTTTACTGTCCGCTTCCTCTGGTGCTGCGCATAAATGCGTGAGTTTTCTTGTGCATTGCTTGTAAAATTACCGTAATTTACGTCCGCCTTCCACGTCCTCTATCCGCTACCTTTCAAATGATTTTTCACCGTCGTAATAAATTTCTAAACAGCCTATTGCCATTTCGCCCGACACTCCGATTCCACGAATTCTTTTCATTGCTGTCATCCGCCCTAAATGTTTTGCGCGCAAAAGGATTGCAAATCTGCGCAGTCCTTCTGCTCAGATTCTCCTTCCAGCGTAAAAGTAACGGCGTCATTTTGCTTTACCGCCAGTCCCATTACGGCGAATAGCCGCTTGGCGTCTGCGGTCTTTCCTCCCTTTTCAATGCTGATAGAAGAAGTGCAGCTCTGTGCGAATTTCACAAGCATTCCCGCCGGGCGGGCGTGAAGCCCTTGGGGATCTTTGACCATATATTGAAAAGTTTGCATTTTTTCAACCTGCCTTTTTATTAATATTATTGGAGTGATATTGCGTCTGCTTATCGAAGCATCGGCAAAAAGCTGGTTCCGTTTTCCGGCTTTTGCACCCCAAAATAATCAGCCGCCGTAGCGCCTACATCGGACAGCGTATTGCGTGTGCCAATGCTGCCCGGCCGGATAGCGCGCCCATAAACCATGAGGGGAACACATTCCCGGGTATGGTGCGGATGCCCGATTGTCGGGTCGTTACCGTGGTCTGCCATAACAACCAGAATATCTTCTTCTCCCATTCCTTCCATCAGATGTCCGATCAACCGGTCAGCCGTTTCCAGAATCTGCGCATATTTTTCCACGCTCTGCTGATGCCCCGCAAGATCCGTTTCCTGTACATTGCAGCAAAGGAAGCCATCCTCCGTTTTTTCCGCGATTTCTATCATTTTCCCAAGCACCTGCGAGGTCTCCACAATAGAGATGCTTGTGCCAAAGGAATTCTGAATCACATCCGCCGCCTTGCCAAGCAGTGTTACCGGAAAACCGGCCCGGCCCAAAATCGTGGGAACCTGCACTTCTGGGTCAACCCCGTAGCCCAGGTGGACACAATGGTAATCCCGGTTGTAAACCCCCGATTTCGGTGCGTTGACGCCGATATAACCATTTTTATGCTCTTCCACTGCGGCAAGAATGTCCTGAATCGTAACGCCGCGGCCGCCGAAGGTGATTACGCGGGGGACCTTGGAGACAGAACGCACCAGTTTCCCGATTTTCAGAACTTCCTCGAACTCAATCGTATCGATTGCCGCCGTGACGTTGAATGCCTGACCCGGGTCGCATTCCACATTATCCGCTACCGTCAGGGCATTCTCCACAACCAGAATCCGTTCGGCCCCGCCCTGAAAATACTCTACGTGATACCCGTTTTGGGTAAGCGTGTCATGAATCTGTTCAATCCGGTTCCGAATCGGCTCTCCGAACGGCTCCTGCGGTTTTGTGCCGACAATCTCCTGATGCCCGAAAAAAGTGTCCGCACCGGTATGCATCAGTTTGGCTCTGCCGAAAGTCGCACTGCGGCTGTATTTCATCGTGGGTGATTCCTGTCCGGCAATGTTCATCAGTCCGAGCTTTTCCAGCGTAGGAAGCCTGAGTTCCGGCTTTTGAGCCAGAATGTGCAGCCATGTATTAGCACCCGTGTCCTGCGGGCGAACTCGCGGTACGTCTTCCATCTGTCCGACTCCAAAGCCGTCCAAAACTACAATCATGAATTTCTTCAATGAAGTTCTCCTTTCCTGCCTATTTCAGCCTTTGTCCCAAAGAGGTATAAATCCCCATGATTTCGGGTTTCCCCTTTGAAATGCCTTTGACCAGTGCAACCTGGCTGCGCGTTACAAAAATCTGAGTGCGAAACGCCATGATGACGCTGTCGGAAACCCGTGCGGAACCATTCAGGCCAAAATAATAATCAATACTTTCATCCGTAGGAGGAATCACATCCAGAAACTTTCCTTCCTCCGGTGCGCCGATCAGCGCCTGTTTTACATGGGAACGGTGATAATGTCCCCCACCATAGCAATAGGCCTTCCCGTCGCATTCATGGGAAATCTCACTGAGATAAATAAGCGCCGGTATTTCTTCACAGTCTTCGACCGCGTGCATGGGTGTGGTTCCGGTCAGACCATGACCCGGTTCGCCGTGTGTCCCACCAAATTTGCGAATCAGGGGAATACTGCTGGAACAGGTGACGCTGGGCATGTTCATTTCCTCGATTTCCAGCCCCAAATCGGTTAACAGCTTTTTTGCCGACTGCAACGTGCCGACGTTTGGGGTCGGTTCGATGATCCCGGTCTCCTCCTGAAACAGGAAGCAGGGAAAAGAAGTCAATCCTGCAATGCGGACATGATCGAATTTAGAAATTTCTTTTGCCGTTTCCGCAAGCGTGTTCAGCGAAAAACCGCCGTACTGCCCGGAATACAGCGTGTCGGATTCCCCCACCACCCGCAGCATCAGCTTTTGTGTCACGCCAAGCTGTCCACAGAGGTCGTTGATCTCACTTACCTTTTCCAAAGAATAAACCGTCACATATTCCGGGCCGGATTCCAGTATTTTTTTCAGCGCTGCACGCGGTGTTTGAACCAGATGGCCCACATTCCCAATTGGAATCCCCGCGTCGATGAGGGACTCAGCCTCGCGGAAATCCACTGCGACAGCTCCGTCGTAACCTATTTGAATCAATTCACGGGCGATCTCAGGGTTTCTTCCCAACTGTTTTAACATGAAATAGAGATGTATCCCGTTCTGTTCCGCATGACTTTTAATTGCAGACGCATTGGCAAGCAGCGCATCCATGTCCACCAAATAAGTATCCGGAAAAAGCAGTCCGTCCTTATGCATTCTAACCGCTGTCTCAATCAGCGGACGATTTCGTTCCAATGTTTTTTTTAAAAACATTTAATTCATTCACCTTTCATTCGTCTCGTTTCCCGCAGCGACTCCTTAAGAATCCGCATCACGGTTTCCGCACCGCCCCGCATGGGGTTGATACGGATCATCCGTTTTTCCAGCGTAGGGTCCTGTTGGCGAACCGTTCCTGAAATACGGTACATCATCGGGACAAATTCAAATTTGGACTCGCAGCCCACAGGGTGGGCGGCTGCTCCGTGTTTTGCCGTATACTCCAGAACCTGTTCCGCAATATCCTCCTGAAATTCCACAAGCAGCACCTTGGATTGCGCATTTGCAAGAAAAGCATTTTTAACTTCGGGGATTTCCCCGGAACGAAGCCTTTTTACCAGTTCTTCCCCAACCTCGGCCTGAACGGCCAAAGCTACGGGAACATAAACCATACCGCGCAGAACAGCCATTGCTTCGTAGCCCTGCACCTGACTTCCTCCGGAATAATTACAGTCGCACACATACCGGATCAAGTCCCCGCTGCCAACCAAGGCTCCGACCCCTGCGGGCCCCAAAAGCTTGAAGCAGGAAAAACTGGACAGGTCGGCGCCGCACTGAACACCAATCTGCGGCACCTTTAAAACCGCATAGTTATCATCCGTGAGAATTCTGACGGATGGATTTTTCGACTTAATTGTTTGAATCACTTCACCACAGTCATAACTGTCGTCTATTTTCTGCCGGGTTAACTGCACCAACGCCGCCGTAATACCGGGGTTCTCATCCAGCGCTTTTTCGATTTCTCCCGTACAATTAAAATCCGCACGCACCGGTTCCGCGTTCATCGTTTCCAGCGTAACCTGTGTCGTGGGATAGACTGGGGCGGAATGCACCAGCAGCTTTCTGCCTCGCCTCAAAATGGACGCCAGCCCCCAGCGGATAGCGCCTGTCCCGGCGCCGCGTACTAAAACCGCATCTTCGGCATGAAAAAGTTCCGCAATGATATTTTCAACTTTTCTTGTATATTCCGGTTTGTTCTTTCCCTTTACAACGCCGAGATCACCTTCGGATAAAATCTGAAAGCCGTCGAAATGCCGCGTGGCAATATCAACAATTCTGAACTGCAGCGCTTTGGCTTGTTCCAAAGTAAGGGATGAAAGGGGAAACGTATCCATTTTGCATATCCTCCTTTAATCAGTTTTTACCGATCAAGAATTCTGGCCGGGTTTTCCGCAAGCATCTTGCGGATTTGCACCTCGCCCACGCCTTTTGCGCGAAGCAGGGGCACGAAATAGCCCAGCACGGCGGTGTACCCGCGTCCGCCATAGTGAATAAGGTAAGTTTGCTTGGAAACATCTTCGGAAAGCAGCAAATGGTCTTCCCATCCGGCTTCGAGCAAACGCATCAAAACTTCCGCACGCGTTTCGTCGGAAAGATAGTTGTTTTTTCCAACCGTGTCAAATGCCAGATTCACTCCGGCCCTCAGCATCTCAGTCTGGTAATCCGCGTCCGCCGTTAAATCGGTATGCCCGATAACAAGTTTGTCCGGAGCCATTCCCTGCCCCAGCATTAAATCAATCTGTTCCAAGCCGAGCAGACCCATGTCACAATGAGTAAACACCGCCGCGTTGGTCTGTTTGGAAGCTCTCGCCGCCGCAGTCAGAACCTTTTGTTCGCTGGGGTAAATTTTCTCCGAAGAAGCAACTTCTCCGATTGCTCCGGCCTTGATATCGGTTCCGTCTATTCCAACGGTAATTTCTTTTACAAAAAAGTCTTCCACCTGCTCCACCGATGCCTTTTGCAACCAGTCGCTGTGATAGTCTTTCAAATAGAAACCGGTAGAAGTGATAATATTGACTCCGGTTCTCTTCGACAGTTCGCGAAGCCCTTCCGAATTTCGTCCCATGTCGACAGTGGTAACCTCAATGACCGAGCGGCACCCCATTTCGATTGCCGGCTTCAATTCACCGGATATCAGCTCCAGATCGTCAATGACAGAGACCTCATCATGCCTGACCGGTCTCAAATCCAGCAATAAATGTTCATGACTCATAGTGACGCCAAGTTCTTCTTTTGTAATGATTCCACGAACCGTTTGTATCATTTTATATTCCTTTCTGCAAAACAACCCGGCAAAATTGCGGAGCTCTCCGCAATTTTGCCCAGATTGCCTGTCGATTGCTTACATTGCTTTGCTTTTTATTTGATAGGCACAAACAGCCCAACATAGTACAACAGATTCAGGATAACGCCGGTCGTGATCGCTGCCGCCGGACCGATCGCCATCTTCATGATGCGTTTTCCTGTCATTTCGTTGATAAAATAAATCATAGCCGCAATAAAGAATCCGGTGTATCCGCCCATTTTAACAACAGCGTTAATGGAACCGATGATCAGCGCAAACTCCATCACGGTTGTCATTGCCGTGCGGATATTATCGGAAGCGTCACGGATGGACGGGAATTTGCCAAGGAATTTACCGACCCAGCCAAGGAGCAAAACTTCCAACAGGATGACAACGGCACCGCCGATGGCCGCAAAAACCGGATTCGGCATCAGATAGCCGACGCAGTAAACGAAGGTAAACCCGGCAACACCGTAAACGCCGGTCGTAATCGCGGTTGTCGCAATTAACGGAATGAAACCGAGGCCTCTCATAAATTCGGAAAGAGCCGCCTGCTGAATCAGGCCGGAAGATGTGGCAGGATCTGTCGACTTATAAGCTTTGGCCAGCGTATAGATGGAAACCTCCGAACCGCCAAAAATATGTATATTGCAGGCCACGGCAATCAAGGCTCCGCTAATCATCAGGAAAACAATATTTTTCCGGATTCTGGCTGTGCGCATGGAGAAAACGTTTTCTTCCTCTTCACCGGTGTGCTTCAGCTTGCTGTCCTGTGCAACCGCGAAGCCGATAAGAAGTACGATACCCACAAACATTTCCATAGCGTCCGCAGAAAGGGATGGGGCAAATTTTGTAAGCAGAATGCGAACAGCAAAAGTGATTACAGTAGAAATAATACCTTTTTTCGCATTGAACTGCATGAAAATCGCTACCAGCGGGAACAGTGCAAAACAGGAAACGACCGGGTTGCTGATTTCCCCCATAGCCCCGATGAAATTCACCGGCAGACCGGTCAGAACCGTATTGATGAAGCCCAAGGCTGTAAGAGTCAGGGCGCCCCAAATACCGCCGAGAATCGGCGCGAGCCATTTCTTGGGGGAAATAATTCCCAGAATATCCGTGGTCAGGAACAGCAGCCACGGGTTCAAAAGTCCGGTTGCCACGGTATGCGCGATACCGACAGACGCGATAAACCCTACGCTCAGGCCGAATGCAATACTCCCGAGTTCGGGACGCTTCATCCGCCCCTCAATGTATTCCGGAATGACGGGACGAAGCCCGTCGTGGAATACCGCCATACCCATGTGAGAAAGGAATGCCGTAAATGCGCACAGTATGATTACCACTGTAAAATTCAGTACCGAAAAATCCCCTGTCATAATGTCTTTCCTCCTTAATATTTTGGTTCTGTGTTATGCCCCGCTTTTTTCCAACAATGCTTCGACTAATAATGGGACGGTTTTCTCAATGCTTTCCACCGACATCCCAAAAGCGATTTTGCCCTCATTCACAAACTTTGCCACATTCTCTTTCTTTACAACCTGCCCGTTTTTTGCCACCGTGCAGCACTTGGCGTACCCGATCATACCGATCAGAATTGATATTGCCGCCCCACCGCCGCTCTCGCAAGCGCCGAAATAATAATCCACCTCCCCTTTTTTCAGCATTGATACAGCGCCTATGTCTGTAGTAATCACGGTTTCGATTTTTCCCCCGGAAATTTTTTCAACCGCAGCCGCTGTGACATTTTTACTCAGTCCGCCGATTGCAATTTTCATTTACACGAACACCCTTTCTTTTAATTGGTTGCCAAAGTATTGCAGATATGAACCAGCAGAAATTCCTGTTCGATATCCGGCAGCTTACAGACCATTTCCTGTTTTACCTGATCCAATATTGCAAGTGCGGTGGGATAGGAAGGTTCCTCCTCTGCCTGCCTTAAAACCTCACGACCCAAGGGTTCAATTTCTTCACCGGACTTTAGCCGGTTAATCGCCGCGCCAATATGGGTTATCATAACTCCGCCGTTTTCTTCCGTCAGGTCAAACTGAAAATCCTCATGAAAAATTTTAACAATCCTTAGCAGATCAGCGTAAGCCGCATTGTCGATCATCGCACATTCTTTCATCAGGTTAATTCGCTCCATTATATCCATCGTTGCCTGTTCCTTTTTTAGTATTTCGGTAATATTTCACCGTCAATCACGCTTTTTTGGACCTCGAGAACCTTTTCCTTCTCCAACATCTGACGGATAATCTGGCAAATCCTCAGATTGTCCTTTTTACAAACGATTACTGCTTCCGTGTCGACAATATTGATCTTCTTTTCATCCAGAGTTTTAAAACGGAGATGGTTTCCCGTAAGATCTATGTCTTCCAGATTCCACACGGCGGCGTCGATTTTTCCTGTGGAGAGGAACGGCACTATTTGGCTGTAAATCAACGGAACGTACTCGACCTGCCTCTCTGCAAAAAAAGACTGCGTCAGCATCTTTTGGTCCACAGAGGAATAGTCGATTCCAACCCTGCAATTTTCGAAATTCTCCTTGCAGTCCTCCCGTGTCAGCAAAACGTGCTTTCCAACGTAGGTGAACCTACCGAAATTCTCGAGCACAGAGATGTTCTCTCCCCGCTCGACATAATATTGAGCGGTAAGCTGGGACATCACCGCAAAATCATAACGGCCTTCCAAAAGCCCGTTCAGGCGATAGTTAGAGCCATGCATAAAGGCAAGTGCCACGCTCAGCCCTTTGTCCTGCAAAGAGGTGTACAGTCCCGTTGCCAGCCCCTCGTATTTTTTGGAATAAGGGAGTGGCATAACACCTACTATCGTCTTAATTCCCGAAAGCTCCAGCAGCTTTGGCCGGTCAATCTCCGTTACGAAAGTACCCATGTGGCCCCGCGGCTGAAATGCAATCGCCCCATCTTCCTGCAACAGATTCAGCGCGGCCTGAATAGTTCCCCGCGAAATTTTGTACTCCACGGTCAGTTCTTCAATCGTAGAAATCCGGTCACCGATTTGCAGCGGAATAAACCTGCCTGCCAGCGTCTGGACAATGATTCCGACCTTTTGCATTAATTTGCCCGCCTGCAAAATATCACCTCCTTCGTTATGAACCGTACTGAAAGCTTCTTAATGTACATTATTTCGTACATTGGATTTATTATAGCATCTTTCTTTAGCAATATCCATTGTCATATAATTCAAATCAAAAAGTCTATTTTTATACAATATAAACATATTAAATTAAAATATTTCCTGTTATATCGTGAATTTCAATATTTTTTGAAAGTGAAATCACTTGCAAAATATATTTTATTTTGTATATTCAATGTATATTTCCCCTTGATTCCACGCGTGTTTTTCTTTTAGCTTTCCATTTTTTATACATTCAACCAATCAAAATCAAGTCTGTTTTTTACGGTTCAGAATAAAATAACCGTTATATACTGCCATGTTTGTCAGGGATATTTTTAATTGACGGAAATATTTTGCGAAAGTCAATTACCGTCGATAAAAGCCAATGGTTTGACTTTAAGGCGAAAGCCCCCAAAGAATAAAGGACGCCGCTTAAATTTGAGCTGCCCTCAAAAGTTAGACCGTATGGTATATGTACCGCCCCATTTTGTGCGGACAGCACAAAAGCGCCTCAATGCAGGATATTCAGTTTTAAACGGACTTATGCAGAGCCGCTGCGCCACTCCTCGCTGAAACATGCCGGCGACATGTTTTCTTTACGCTCAGACCCTTTCGGGTTCAGATCCCCAGCAGGACGAAAAAAGCAGGTATGACCTTTTGATCATACCTGTCTTTGGTGAACCATCGGGGATTTGAAACCCGGACACCTTGATTAAAAGTTGAGATAAAATCCAGCAACCACGCTAAATCTTCGGCCTAATACAACACTTTTCGGCAGTTATACCCAATTAATGAACATTTTATAGAGTGCCCTGTTTATTAGTTTTTAAGAGTATAAATGGACAATAGTTTGGTTAGTTGCCCCTTTTTTCGCAGAGTAATTAAACCTATGTTTGCTCGAGCTGCCTAAAGTTGTCGATTGCTGGTTTACTATGAAGTTCAAAAATCCTTTTCTTATTTTGAGGACGGTTCTACGATTTTAAGCCAGCTTTCCTTCGGGATTTTTACAACCGTGCAGTCATTTGCATAAGTACGCTGGGGAAGCGCTACTAAAATATTTATGTATTCGTTTTCAATCGCAAACGGACCGCAGTGCCATACCCCGGAATCCATGACTACCAATGTGCCTTTTGGAATACGAAAGACTTCAAGATCAGAAAATGGCATTACCCCATTTCCCGTTGCTGCTCCCACATGAATCAGGATGTCTCCATCCAAAGGAAGAATTGCTTCCCCTGTAAATGTATGATATTCCACTTCATTGATGATTAACGGTCTTTTTTTAACTCTGGTGACAGAAAAACCGATATCAGTGCTGTTGCCTGTATGTAAGATTCCCATATCACGATAAAATTCGCAGGGTTCGCTGCCGAGGTGAGGGCCGTTTGGGGAGGTCATGTCTGCGAAGGTTCCATACTTTTTAAAGTCCTCAGCTGTTAACGCCTGTATTTTAACTTCTTCCATAAGTAATTCTCCTAATTTATATGTTGAAAAATCTTTCTGTTACGCCCTGTTATTAACCATGCAGAGAAGAATCCATGACTTAACCGCTGCTTTGATTTTTTCTTTAACCGGCTTTATTACGTCCAGTGTGTACGGATTTTCGCCCAGACGATTCAATTCTTCCCTCATACTGTTCATATATGTGCAGTGGATAAGGGTTCCGACGTTTACCTTGTTAATACCGTTTTTGATTGCAAGCTTAACGTCTTGCTCCGGAATTCCGGTACCGCCATGGAGCACCTGCGGAATATCGCCCGCTTTATTTACTTCTTTCAGCCTTTCAAAATTGATTTCCGGCTTGCCCTGATAAAATCCGTGAGCCGTACCGATTCCAACCGCCAGGGAGTCCACTCCGGTCGCCTTCACCAGTTCAACAGCATCACTGACCTGTACCAGAAAATCTCCGCCCTTAAAGTCACCCTCAATGCCCTTTCCTTTGATTTTTCCGATTTCACCTTCCACATGCACGTTTCTTGCATGGGCGTAATCGACCACTTCTTTCACTTTTGCAATGTTCTCATCCAAATCATATTTGGACGCGTCAATCATAACGGAGGGATAACCGTTGTCAATTGCCGCTTTGCACATATCAACGCTGAAGGAATGATCCAGATGATGGACAAGCGGAGTTTTTGCTTTTTCCATAGCCGCGCGTCCGATTGCTCCGCAGATCTCAACGGAAATATCCGTTACGACCAAAGGATTCGAGGCGATCATTACAGGTGCGTTTTCTTCTTCCGCAGCTTCAACAATTGCGAGGAAATCCCAGATATCCGAGTAGTTAAAAGAGGGAATTGCATATCCGCCTTCATCTGCTTTCATTAAAAGTTCATGCAAAGTATGTCCGTTCATAAAAAATCTCCTTCAAAATTATATATTTTATCTTTATCAACGCTTGTACCATTCCCAAAAATCTGCATTACTCCGCGTACTTTTCACTATGTATCGTGTTCCTCACGGAACAAAACAGAGGGGGCACTCTATTTTTGAGAATTATATTTGCGCATGTCAAGACCGACTGCAGTAACAATAATGACGCCTTTTACAATCAGCTGCCAGTAAGGGCTTACACCAATAAATGTAAGGCCGTAGCTGATAAGGCCAAATATAAATACGCCCGCAATCATTCCGGGGACTGTACCTACACCACCGTAATTTGATACACCGCCGACCACGCAGGCGGCAATCGCGTCGAATTCATACATATTCCCGTAATTGTTGGTTGCTCCGCCCGACTTCGCGCACTCAAGCACACCTGCCAGACCAAACAAAGCGGACCCGATTGCATAAACTGCGATGGTTGTCTTTTTTACTCTGATTCCTGATACATTTGCGGCCTCGATATTGCCGCCAATCGCATAAATATTTCTGCCAAAACGTGTCATTTTCAGCACAAACCAAACGATCAGAAGAATTACGATCGCAATTAAAATAACAACCGGTATGAAGCCAATGTATCCTGATCCAAGGTAAGTAAGTTCGCTTCGGATACCGCCGATTGGCTGGGAAGAGTTCGGCTTCATATCGAAGTACAGGGAATTAATTCCGTAAATCGCCACCTGTGTACCCAGCGTTGCGATAAAAGAGGGAATGTTGAATTTTGCAATTAAAACGCCGTTAATAACTCCGAAAATCGTGCAGATTACAATTGCGGCAAAAATAGGAATAATGATGGGAAGTACCGGAAGATTCGGGAAAAATCTGCGGGAGTACTCCATTGTCTGCGACATGGATGCCGCAATAACAGCAGCCAAGCCGACCGCTCTGCCGGCTCCCAGATCAACACCGCCTGCAATCAAAATAAACGCCATGCCACAGGCAATGATCAACCTTGTGGAATTCTGCAGCAACAGGTCGCGCAATACCCTTACGGAGAAAAAACTTGGGTTCATTACTGTGATTGTGATAATAAGTATGACGAGAACAAAATAAATAACGTTTTGAGTAATAAACCTACTTATGTTCTGAACTTTTTCCTTTTGCATAATTTCACCTCATAACGCGTTTAACGGTTAGACTGTTTCATTAATTTTGGATTTAAACTGAGCTGAATACCGCATGATTTCCTGTTCATTTATATCGTTTTCTGTCAGTTCGCCAACAAGTCTTCCTTCGCACATAACAGCAACACGGTCGGACATACCGATAAGCTCCGACATTTCGCTCGTTATCATAATAATGCTTTTCCCTTGCTGTGCAAGTTCCGATATGATGCAATAAATTTCATATTTCGCGCCGACGTCGATGCCTCGGGTCGGTTCGTCTAAAAGCAGGATATCCGGATTGGTCAACAGCCACCGGGCAAACAAAACTTTCTGCTGGTTTCCGCCGGAGAGATATTGTATCTGTGTTTTTAAAGACGGCGCCTTAATGTTTAACTTTCTGACGCTTTCCTTCGCGTCATTTATGATACGCTTATAATTCAGCACTCCCATTTGATTAGAATAGTCCTCATAGTTTGCAATGGCCATATTCTCCTGAATTGTGAGCAAACCAAAAATTCCGCTGTGGCGTCTGTCTTCTGTCAGCAGAGCAATCTTATGCTTTTTCGCGTCCGTGGCATTCTTGATTGTTACTTCTTTACCCTCTATTTGAATTGTCCCGCTGGCTTGCCGCAAGCCGAATACCGCCTCGATAAATTCGGTTCGCTGAGCACCGACTAAGCCGCCGATGCCCAGTATTTCGCCTTTTCTGACTTTCAGAGAAATATTTTTAAAGCATTTGGGCATCGGGGAGGTAAAATCATTTATTTCCATGATTACTTCTCCGGGCACATTTTTGCGCTCCGGGAACATCTGATCCATCTTTCTTCCAACCATATGTGAAATGATAAATTCATTGGTCAGTTCGGAAGCACTCCATGTGCCTATCATGGCACCGTCGCGCATAATGCTGACGGTATCGGAAATACGTAGGATTTCTTCCATGCGATGAGAAATATAAATGAAAGCTACACCCTGCTTGCGCAGCTTATCAATGATTGCAAATAGGTGTTCAACTTCTTTTCCTGTCAAAGAAGATGTTGGTTCATCCATTATAATGATTTTGGAATGAAAGGAAACTGCCCGCGCAATTTCAATACACTGCATCTGTGATACCGACAGGTCGCCTACCTTCGCCCGGGGATCCATGTCGAGGTCCAATTCCTTCAGCAGCTTTGCTGTTTCGTCGTACATTTTTTTATAGTTGACCATCATTCCCTTTAAGGGCAGACGGCCAACCCAGATATTTTCCATTACGCTTAAGAATTTCTGCGGATAGAGTTCCTGATGGATCATGGAGATTCCGCTTTCGATTGCTTCTCTTGACCCCGTAAAATTCACACTGTTTCCGTCAAAAATGATTTCCCCGCCATCACGTTTATAAATACCGAACAGGCATTTCATCAACGTGGATTTTCCCGCTCCGTTTTCGCCCATCAATGCATGGACTGTGCTGGGTTCCACTTTTAAAGTAACATTATCCAGAGCCTTGACCCCCGGAAAAGATTTGGATACTCCCAAGATTTCCAAAATGTATGGGTTTGAATCCAAGTATATCACCTCAAATATCTAAATTAGTATCGGACGAGCCGTGAGTGCTGCGTCCGATACAAAAACCTACGTCATAAAAGCTTATTTCAATGTATCCTTCGTTACGGGTACATAGGGAATCCAAACGTATTTGCCGTCTGTAACCGGATACTTAAAGTTATCGGCTGTGGGGGTTTCGCCTTTTGCAAGCAGTGTCAGAAGGTCCATAGCCGCCTGGCCCTGTGTTTTGGCGTCATTCAGCACGGTGCCAAGCATGGTTCCGTCTTTAATCGCCTCTTTACCGGGATCGGTGGCATCTACGCCGACAACAGGCATATACTTACCGTTTGTAAAATAACCTGCGGCTTTCAAAGCCTCGATTGCACCAAGCGCCATATCGTCATTATTCGCGAAAACAGCCTCAATCTTGTCGCCGTTTGCGGCAAGGAAAGCCTGCATCTTTTCCTGGCCCTTGATACGGTCCCACATTGCCGTGTCCTGTGCTACGCACTGAACCTGAATGCCCTTGTCCTTCAGTTCCTGAACGGAAGCTGCGGTTCTTTGTGTGGCGTCTACCGTGCCGAGATCACCAGTGATCATTGCATACTGCAATATGCCGTCTCCGTTGCGATCCATGGTCTTCTTATTTTTCTCCCAATAGTCCGCGATAATTGAACCCTGCATTTTTCCGGATTCGGAAGCAATCGCGCCTACATAATAGCAATTGTCATATGATTTCAGGTCCTCCGCGAAAGGTTCCTGATTAAAGAATACCAGCGGAAGATTTCCGGCGGCTTTTGCTTTTTGTATAATTGTGCTCGCGCCGCTGTTTTCCTGAAGAATCAGACCGATGGCGCTGTAGCCTTTTGTTATAAACATATCGATTTTATCGTCTTCTGTGGACTGTGAGCTTTGGCAGTCAACCGTATCAATTGTTGTCCCGGACTCTTTCGCCCGGTCAACCATAGCATTCCGTATGTTAGTAATATGCGTATCCGTATACATTCTATATGCAATACCAATTGTGCCGGCGCTTTTCCCTGTCGAGGGAGCTGTGCTTTGCTGGGGGTTTGACGATACAACTGAGGTATCCTGGGAATTTGACGGTGCAGAGGAGTTGGTTGAAGTCGAACTGCATCCAACAAACATGGAGCTTACCAAGACGATTGCCAAACATAACGCCATAAGTCTTTTCAATTTCTTTTCCTCCTAAAATTTTTGTGTAGGGGCTGCTTTTTTTCGGGTGCTTCGCACAGCGTCTGGCAGAGATGCCGTGAACGTATTTCTCAATTACATCATTGTATGATATAATTGGCTGAACTAAAGATAACATAAAATATATTCAGTGTCAATACAATTATCATATCTTTTCTCGTCTATTATAGTTAATTTTTAACTAATAATACAGACAGTTAACCTAAAATTAAAATTTTGCAACAAATCTGCTTTTAGTTATTGCAAATTATATCATCTTGTAATATAATTGAACCAATGAATTAATTAATTCAAATAAACAAATATGAAGTGTGATGGAATATGGCTCAAGTACCTCAAAAGAAAGATATCAAAATAAATAATTTACGAAAGGTCTTTCGGTTGATCCAGAAGAAAGGTCCTATTGAACGTAAAGAGATTCAGGAGTTGTCAAATTTAAGTTGGGGTGCGGTCTCGCAATTCACTTCCGCTTTGGTGCATTCAGATATTATAACCCAGAATATTAATTCGGTAGGAAATGTGGGAAAAGCCCCTTTGACCTTGGACATTAATAATCAGGATAACTATATTGTAGGCGTCGATTTCAATTTTATAGCGATTCGCGTCGTTGTACTGGACTTGAAAGGCAATATGGTGAAGTCACGGGTGGCGGCAGTCACGGACAGCAGCCGCGTGATCGAATTGCTCCTCGACACATTGGACAAAACGCTGTCTGAATTTATCGGAGTAAAAAATCTGCTGGCTATCAGCATATCCACTCAAGGAAATATTGACGAAAAAAAAGGTGTTGCGCTTTATCTCACATTCGTACCGACATGGCGAAATCTGAATTTAAAAGAAGTTGTCGAAGGCCGTTTTCATATTCCCACTTTCGTGTTTCATGATCCCGACTGTATACTTATTGCTGAAAAATACTTCGGAAATATATTCCGGGAAGATTTTAAAAACGTCGTTACGCTGAATATGAATTATGGCATTGGAATGTCATTAATGATTAACAATAAAATCTATTCGAGCACCAGCAAAAGGAGCGGTGAATTGGGGCATACCACTGTAATTCCGGGCGGGGCGCTTTGTAGCTGCGGCAAACAAGGTTGTCTGGAAGCATATGCGTCAAAAGTGGGGATTCTTAACCGCTTTGTGGAAGCAATAAATAACAAAGAGGCCAGCAGCGTTAATATTGACGACGCAATTACCTACGAAATCATCAAAGAGTATGCCCAAAAAGGAGATCCCTTATGTGTTCGTCTTTTCTCAGAAGCCGGAAACATCCTGGGACTTGCGCTTTCCTCTTTGGTATCTATTTTCGACCCGGATGCCATTATTTTGTTTGGCGAATTTGCAAATGGCAATGACATAGAACTTTTCAAAGATAATTTGGAAGAAACCTTTCAAAAAAATCTTTATCCCGGCAGCAATACGAAACTGCTTTATTCCAATTTGGGCGGGTCCGCAGCAGCTTTTGGTGCAGCTTTCTTTGCTCTTGATAAGATTCTGAATGATTTTCTTATGGAAAAAACAGAAAAGGCAGCAGAGGAAAACTGAGTTTTTCTCTGCCATCATCCAGCTCGTAAAAGCGAGAACAATTGAGAACCCGTGACGCGAAACGGTACTTTTGCGGTGTCCACACCGAACAGTCAACATATTTAAGCATAAAACATGATTCTCAGATGTTTTATGCTTAAATATGTCACTCTGTGATAAAATTAATGTTTTTCAGGAGGTGAACCGTCTTATCTTCGAAATAGAAAACCGCAGAGAGAATTAGAGCATTCTCTGCTTGAAGGGATGGTAGTAAAATGGAAAAAAAGTACGATGTTGTGTGTATTGGTGACGCTACATTAGACATAACTATGTGCAACATCAATCCCAATGCTTTATGCGTAGATGCATCATACAGTGATAAAATTGGTATTTCTCTGGGAGGTGATGCGTCGAATCAGGCATCTGTTTTGTCAAAGTTAGGCTGTAAAACGGCATTGATTGCAAAGGTGGGAACAGACGATTTCGGCGACATTATTTATAAAAAAATATGTGAAGAAAATTTAGACTCGCCTTTGCTCATAAGATGCGAAGAGAAAGGTTCCGGGTTTTGCGTTGTAATCGTAAAGCCTGATGGCCAGCGCAATTTTCTGGTTTGGCCCGGCAACGGAAAAAAGGATCTATCGCTCGCTGAAATTGATCTTTCTTTTTTATCGGAAACCAGGATTGTTTCCGTGGGAAGCCTTTTTTGCCTGAAAGAGCTTGACCACGGCGGGATCCGCGAAATCTTCCGGGAAGCACAGCACCAGAACGTAATTACCATTGCCGATATGACCACCGACGGCTACAGCATCGGCCCTAATGCAATCGCAGATATTTATCCTTATACCGATTATCTGGTTCCCAGCTTTGAGGAAGCCTGTTATGTGACGGGCGAAACCAACCCGGAATGCATAGCGCAAAAGCTGTTAAACGCCGGGGTTAAGAATGTAATCATCAAACTTGGTGCGAAAGGCTGCTATGTACGAAACCGCAGCGAGAATTTTTATACAGACCCGTATGACGCCACGGTCGTTGATACTACGGGCTGCGGAGATAATTTCGTCGCAGGATTCATAACGGGGCTTCTCCACCAGTTCAGTTTAAAAAAATGCGCTGAACTTGCTTGCGCCTGCGGCTCTTACAATGCTCAATTTGTCGGTGCACACGGTTCAATTCAGAGTCTCGATCAGATTCAGATGTTCCAGCGTACAGCCAAACAGTTGGACTGTAATCGATAAACTGTAAATAAACGGAGGAAAATCAAATGCTCGCTTCTATGAAAGAGTTACTGATACGTGCTCAAAAGGGCTCCTATGCGGTGCCGAACTTTGACATTTGGAATACTGAAATGCTTTCCGGTGTTATGGATGCAGCGGAAGAATCCCGCTCCCCTGTCATTCTTGCTTTCGGCAGCGGATTTTTCGAAAATGTCGATTTCACCCATTTTACAAGCCTCATGGTTTCAATGGCAAAGGCATCAACCGTTCCGGTGGTAATTCACTGGGATCACGGAGAAGACCTGGAGCTTCTGCAACGTGCAGAGCAAAGCGGTTTTAATTCTGTGATGCTGGACTGCTCCGCTCTTCCGTATCCGGAAAACGTAGTTCTTACAAAGGAAGCTGTCGATTATTTCCATTTGAGGGGTATTCCGGTTGAATCGGAGCTCGGGCATATCGGGCCCGAGATGGATTATGACATGGCTTTGAAAAATTACGGCTACACAGACCCGGCTCTTGCCAAGGATTTTATCGAGAAGACCGGCATTGACGCATTGGCAATCGCAATAGGAAATGCGCACGGTCCCTACTCCTCAAAACCCCAAATCCGCTTTGAAATATTGGAAGCAGCTCGCAATGCAGTGGACATACCCCTTGTTTTACACGGAGCATCCGGTATTGGGGATGAGGACATTATCCACTGCATCAAACTCGGTATTACAAAAATCAACATTCACACAGAGCTATGCCAGGCTGCAATGGATGCATTAAAAAGTCATATATCTACGGCCGGAAATTATCTTAGCCTGCAGCGTTTTGTTCGTGAAGCAGTAAAGCAGCGCGCTCTTGAAAAAATATACCTGTTTGGAAGCAATGACAAAGCATTCTAAATCCATTTATCTCTTCTGAGTTGTTTGACAGTCGAATATTCCTGGCAGTCGGGTGCTTGTCAGATTATTTACTGTGAAATATAAAAAATCTTCTTCAGGGACGTATGGCAGACGTCTCCTGAAGAATCAATAATCTCCCTTTTCCGTTCATATTTCCGCTCAATAACAACATACAGAAACACAGAAAGGTGTGTAATTATTTTGAACCAGAAACATAGCTTGCTTCTTGGACTTGTCCCTACGAGACGAAACCTTGACGGTGAATTCTTTTGTAACAGCAAAGTTGCTTTCAACCATAAAGTCAAAGTTGAAGAAAAATTACATGAAATGCATGTAGACTTTGTAAATCTTGATTTCCTTAACGAAGAGGGAATGGTAATCAGCGGCCTGGATGCTCAAAAAGTAGCCGACTTCATGATAGCGAAAAAGGTTGACGCTTTATTTTGTCCTCACCTTAACTTCGGGACAGAGGATGCGATTGCAAAGATCGGTAAGATTGTAGGGAAGCCAATTCTTATCTGGGGCCCGCGCGACGATTCTCCGGATGCAAACGGAAACCGCTGCACGGACAGTCAGTGCGGCTTATTTGCCACCGGAAAGGTACTGCAGCAATTCGGCGTGCCATTTTCATACATGACCAGCTGCAATCTGGAAGACCCGACTTTCGAACGCGTATTCTCCAACTTCCTTTCTGCCGCACAGGTGGTCAAAAGTTTTAATCATATTCGTATTGGCCAATTCGGTGTGCGTCCCGAAACATTCTGGTCGGTAAAATGCAACGAAATGCAGCTTCTGGAGAGATTCGGCATCGAGGTTGTCCCCACAACGATGATCGAACTTCAAAACATGTACAATGATACGATCAACAACCGCAAAAAGGATCTGGAGAGCTTTGTAAAATACTATAAGGAGTCTTTTAATTCCCATATTGATGACGAGTTTCTCCTGCGAACCGCTGCATTGAACCGGACAATACGCTGGTGGGCAGATGAGCATGACGTGGATGGAATTGCTTCCAGCTGCTGGGATGCCATGCGCCAAATCGGCGGAATTTCTTCCTGCTTTACATTCTCTGAACTGACGGACGAACACCTTCCCGTTGTCTGTGAGACCGACATCCATGGTGCAATCTCTTCTGTAATCGCGCAGTCCGCAGCCCGCTGGGAGAAAGCATCGTTTTTGGCAGACATTACAGTCCGCCACCCCACCAATGATAATGCCGAGCTTTTCTGGCACTGCGGTGTTTTCCCGCGTTCTACTGCCAGTGTTGATAAACCGGTCATCGGGCATTCCTTTGATGAGCATCGGCCTTCCGTCGGTAATTTCTTACTTAAAGACGGCGACATCACCATTTGTCGTTTTGATTGCACAAATGACAATTATCAGCTTTTAATGGCACAAGGCAAATCGGTGGAAGGCCCAAAAACCACCGGGACATATGGATGGTTTGAGTTTAAGGACTGGCCGAAAATTGAACACAAGCTTGTTTACGGTCCCTATATTCACCACTGCGCGGGAATTTATGAAAAAATTGCGCCGGTACTTTACGAAGCCTGTAAATATATCTCCGAATTAACCGCCGATGCCGCCGACCCAACTTCAGAAGAAATTGAAAAATATTTAAGATAATCCCTAACTATGATTACGTTATCGCAGCCATTAAGGATGGCTTCCAGTCCGTCATGTACGACAGCTCTATGCTGCCGGTGGAGGGAAACATCATTAACATCCTCGAAGCTACAAAAGCCACCCACGCCGTGGGAGCCAGTGTGGAAGCTGAGTTAGGCCTTGTGGGCTTTGCTCCCAACGTAAATGACCAAAGTGACGAGGACACGTGTACCAGGCCTGAACTGAGGAACTATCTGCACAACAAAATGCAGACCTCTAAACTGTAAATATCTCTTATCACTTTGCCGATGAGGGCGGGGGAAGCCTCTTTGGCTACTCCCGCCTATAATAATATTGCCAAGGCATGAAGTGAAAAGCTGATTCCAGCTCGTGTTCCGGTCAACAATATTAACCAGTTTGACCAATGTCTAAAGACATTGGATTCTATTTTCTGTACCCCAAAATACATCTAATGACAAGGCGACACCATTATGAACTTAACCACATACAGTGAAGCTCGGGAGCAATACGGGGTATTTAATTTTGCTTTTCCCATTCTGGACACCCTTCGTAGTGATTTTATTTTACACTACGATCAGTTCATAATTCCGGGTACCTAAACCGATTTTCTCCGCGTGATCCAAACAGGTTCTCCATTCAGACTCGGGTGCAGAGTTGGTGAAGTGGTCATGGTGGTCAACAAAGCCCTCTTTTGCCATATTGTCGGACAGTTGGCTCCCTGGCAGCGGTTGTGCCTTCAGGCAGGCGTCCGCACAGGCCTGATCCAATGCCAGCGGATCAAAGGATGCGAACATACCTAAATTTGGCAGAATGGGTGCACCATTTTCCCCATGACAGTCACAGTTGGGGGATACGTCCACCACAAGGGAAATATGGAAATTGGGACGGCCATCCACTACCGCCTTGGTATATTCCGCCATGCGGCAGTTCAGCAGCGCGTTGGCAGCGGAATCGTTGAACTCGATCGCGTCGAAATTGCACGCGCCCAAGCAGCGCCCGCAGCCGACGCAGTTGTCATAATTCACCTTCATCTTCTTTTTGGCGTCGTCAAACGCCAATCCTCCATTGGCACACTCCCTCTGACACCTGCGGCAGCCCCGGCACTTTTCTGGAACGATATCCGGCTTGCCGCCGCTGTGCTGCTCCGTTTTTCCAGCGCGGGAGCCGCAGCCCATGCCGATGTTCTTGATGGTACCGCCAAAGCCAGTCATCTCATGCCCCTTGAAGTGGGTCAGACTGATGAAAACATCTGCATCCATGATAGCCCGGCCGATTTTGGCCTCCTTCACATATTCTCCGCCCAGGACAGGTACTGCGATATCGTCGGTACCCTTAAGCCCGTCGCCGATTAGTATGGGGCAGCCCACTGTCAGTGGTGTAAAACCGTTTTCCCATGCGCATTCCAAATGCTCCAGGGCATTTTTTCGGCTGCCGGGGTACATGGTGTTGCAGTCGGTTAAAAAGGGCCTTCCGCCCAACTCCTTTACCGTGTCGGCCACAGCTCTGGCATAATTGGGACGAAGATAGCTGATGTTTCCCAACTCGCCAAAATGCATCTTGATGGCGACAAACTTGCCATCCATATCAATCTGCCCGATACCGGCTTTTTTAACTAATTTCTTCAGTTTGGTGGGCAGTCCGTCACCGAAAGGAATCGTACGGAAATCTGTAAAATAGACCTTTGCTTTCTCCATTTTCATTCACTCCTGTTTTGAAATTCATCTATATGTGCCAATAAGTCATGGTTCGCGGTACTTAATGGGGCTGACCATGCCCTCGGTAGAATTATACACGTTAGAGTGAACTTTAAGTCAAGAGGAACATGGAAAATCTTTTTGTATTGCTTTTGTCTTCCAAAGGGTACCACGCGCTCCGCATATTCCGTAAATGGATCGGTCCTTGCAACAGGATACGGCACGGCGCTGTTTATTTTCGTATTCGGTAAGCGAGTGCTTAAACTCGTTATACCGGTCTTCGCTGATCTGCCCCTTGTGGAATCGCTCCTCAACCGATGCCTCTATCTTCTTTAGCCTCTTATACCGGCTGTCGATATCAGAAATTTCTTCACCCATTGAAATGCGTTTGAGTCGATCATAGGAAGATGCATAATTGAGCAGCATTCCATTTTTGATACAGCCTGCAGATCTGCCGTAAAAATATGCTGCACCTGGTTCCAAATATCCATAACTGGAAAAGCGTCAAAGCTGTCAAACCACGCCTGCAGGGCAGGAATACATTCATCCGCCGTTTTCGCCATTGTCCAAAGAATGTTGTACATAGCTTCCAAGCTTAATTTGGTGTAATTATAGTCCATGTATTTTTGAAAAGGTGATATGTTCAACCGGATTTTAAAATTAGCAAACAGAGAACACGCCAATTTCCATGCGCTGCGGCATACTTTCGCCACACGGGTAAATAGAGCGGTGTACCGATTAAGGCCGCCAGCGACATTCTAGGGCATGCCACAGTACAATTAACTATGGATTTATATTGCCACTCGTCGATGGATTTAAAGTGTGAAGTAGTTAATAAAATGGCAGATTTGTGGTAGTATTATTTTAAAACGCTCTTGTGAAAAACAGGCTAAATTCTTAACGAATTTAGCCTGTTTTCATAAAATTTTGGTTGCGGAGGCAGGATTTGAACCTACGACCTTCGGGTTATGAGCCCGGTTTTTTCTTTTCCGCTGTCTCTTACGCTATGTCAAAAACTGCATTACAATGCCCTCTTCAGTTTGTTACCTACCGTACCGTTCCGCATCTCGATCCATTTTTTCCAAGCCTTCTTGAACAAAAGTTGAACACAGTATTGTGTACTGTTCTGTTCCAAACTCTCGAAGCACCCTAACTCCATTACTGATTTTGCAGATTGCTAAATGATAGAAAATATAAATTTATGCACCGGAGATTAAATGACTGGTCTCCATGGCGATGTCCAAGTCCAGCTCGGCGTATCACTGTTCCATGCTATCGTCAGCCATATTTGGTTCCTCGGAGCATAGCTTGGATAAAATACACTCCACCTGTCTCCACAGTACATATATGTTGTCCCGCTACCACTCACAATAGGGAGTACAAAATCATATTGTGCTTTGAATCCGGTATCATCATCTGTTCCCGAACAGCTGATAGAAGTAAATTGCTACTCCCCAATCCAGTAATAATAATTATTTTTTTAAATAAATCAATTCCTTTGATTTGACCCGGGATATCAAAAGTTTTTATTCTTATTCCCACTTTATCATCAGGTCCCATTCCCCAGATTACACAGCCGTTTCCGTTGGGGCCATCCCAATTGCTGGTCGTAAAATAGTTTTTTCCGTTTTCTGAATACATGCTCATATCATGGAACGGATAGCCGTCTGGTGCATAATGTCCCTGCCAGGTATAATCCCCGTCTATGGTGGAACAGGTTACCCAGCCGATTTCATTATTGCCTAAGACCATAGTATTAACATCCTGCCATTCGTTCAGCGATACCCATTTTTTGTATATTGTGAGTAGAACAGCGCCGGTGCAGTATTTTCTATTCTACTGATAATGCTCCATCATACAAATTCTTTATTATTATATGAATCAATCCGGAATTAAATTGCATTTTCAATTTTTTTCGGTATCATAATAAAATGTATAGACATTGCAGTTATCTGCATTTAATAAAGGGACTGCCTCTTTATCGGAACACACTTTTAGAAGACTTTTTTGCATCGGACATAGACACTTTCCGAAACAGCCATTTTTTACTCTCAAATTCGGGAACGCGCCAATATACATCTTGTCTTTTTTTCAATAGTCATTGGTCTGCTTCCTTATTCGTTAATTATTTTACTATCTTCGAGGTAGTAAAGTATCACACTTAAGCATTTTTCGCACAGTGTAAAAAGGCCGAATCTCTGTAACTGTAAAAAGCAAATATGTTATATCTGATTATAAAGGTCATGTGCAGCACTACAAGAAAGTTTAGCTATTTCGACAGGATTTTCTCTGCTCCACTGCGCGTATCAAGCGTAAAATATCTTCAAATGCAGTGGAAAAGTCTTGGCGGCTGCGTGTTTTCGCAATTGAAAACGGAACCGCCATACGGTTGATACTAAATATCGCCGTTACTCCCATATTATACGCCTCCATAGCGTCATCCTCAACATCTCCAACAATGGCGTAAACCGGCACTCCCTGTTTAACGGCCCGTTTGGAAACTCCAATAACAGCCTTTCCACGCAGACTCTGACCGTCAATACGGCCTTCGCCGGTAAATACAGCATCCGCATCCTGAATCTTTTCGTCAAAATGTAATACATCCAACACTGTTTCAATACCAGACCTCAATTTTGCACCTAGGAATGCCACTACCCCGGCACCGAGAGCACCTGCGGCGCCCGAACCTGGAAGTAAAGCAACGCTTGGAATTTTCAGGCTCGATTGTATTACGACATCCAAAGCCTCAAGTTGACGATCAAGTTCTTGCACCATTGTTTTATCCGCCCCTTTCTGCGGTCCAAAAACATATGCCGCACCCGTCGGGCCGTACATGGGGTTTTCTACATCACACATTGCGGTAAGTTCCACCCCTTGAAGAAGTTTCTTGGCACCGGAAATGTCAATACAGGAAATCCGGTCAAGCGTACCGCCAACAGGAATAAATTCATTTCCCTGTCGATCAAGGAATTTCACGCCCAACGCGGCGGCACAGCCACAGCCACCATCGTTGGTACAACTCCCCCCCATTCCAAGTATTACACGCTTGGCACCATGTTCCACCGCATGCAGAATCAATTCGCCAACTCCATACGTTGTCGTTTTGGAAGGATCCATATGATTCTCAACCATCGGCAGACTGGCTGCAGCGGCCATTTCAACAACAGCAAGATCATCAAATCGACCGTAAAACCCATTGACCGAGTCCATATATGGTCCTTTCACAATAAGGTTAACAAGTTCCCCATCCATTGCGTGCAGAAAACACGAAACTGTACCTTCCCCGCCGTCCGCAACGGGCAATGTCACCGTTTCACAGTCGGGAAAAATCTTTTGCACTTTTTCTGCTGCAATACTGCAAATTTCTATCGAGTCAAGAGAACCTTTAAAAGAGTCAGGAATAATTATACATTTTCTCAAACTGAATCCCCCTTAAATTTGATCTGTTTATGTTGCAGATAAATAAATTGTAACATCTTAATATATACCACCTCATAAAACCTTTTGTATCCTCCATCCTTACGGATGCAGGCGTTTTACGAACATTCAGACTTTCAGCAGTTTCTGCAATGCTTTCTCTCCGCTGCAATATGCGCCCAGACTGCCAATCAGTTCTTCAAATTTATTGCTGAAGTCATGCGAACGCACCTTTAAATACGACTGTTGAGATCAAAAAACAACAAAACAGAGCGACAACTTAAAATTAAAGAATGAAATTTTGAATCGCTCTATCTATTAATCAGTTTGGTCCAAAGCCGACACTAGCCAATGATAAAAAGGAATAATACTTCCTCTTCATGAATATCTCCGCTGTTTGCCTAATAGGCTTTTCGCCTGCCGGAAGGCTGAATATTCAACATTTCCCGGTATTTAGCAACGGTCCTGCGGGAGATTGCAATTCCGTCACGCTCCAAAATTTCAGAAATCTCCTGGTCAGAAAATGGTTTTTGCGTGTCTTCGCTGCAGATGACCTTCTCCAACCGTTCCATCACTACTTCCTTTGAAGCATCGCCAACGCTTCTGGAAAAGAAGCTGCTCAGTGCGAAATTCCCCCACTTGCATTGAAGGTATTTGCCGCTGATGGCACGGCTGACAGTGGAAGAATGCATTTGCAGCTGATCCGCCACATCCGCCAGAATCATGGGGTGTAGATTCCCTGGTCCAGAACGAAAAAAATCGCTCTGCTTTTCCAAAATTACTTCAATGCAAAGAAGAATTGTCTTTTCGCGCTGCTGTGTACAGTGGATCAGCCATTCAGACTGCCGGAGTTTATTGATAATATACTGTGTGATTTCCTTATTTTCGCTGCCAATCAGGTTCCGGTAATAGGAATTAATGATAATTCTAGGCTGATTATAATCATTGAAAATGATTTCAAACTTTTCACCCACACATTCAATGAAAATATCTGGTACGATATATGGGGTGAGGCCGTGCGAAAAAAATCCGTTCCCGGGCTTGGGATTCAGGCTTAGGAGAATTCCCCTCGCTTCTTTAATCTGCTCAAGGCTCACATTGAGGATCTTGGCCAGCTTTGAGAGCTGATTTTTGGCCAAAAGCTCCAGATGGTCGCTGATAATCTTTTCCAGCATCGGGCAGGGTTCTTCCATCCTTTTAACCTGAAGCAGCAGACATTCCTGCAAATTCCTTGCTCCCACGCCTGCCGGATCCATCTGCTGTACCAGATTCAGCGCCCACTGAAACCTTCCCCCGCTGAGTCTCATTCTCTTCTCCACCAGACTGTCATTCGGCGTTAGATAACCATTCTCATCCAGATTTTCTATTAGGAAGCGAACGGATTTTTCCAGCTCTTTTGGCAACCTGAGCGCAGATAGTTGAAACAACAATGTCTCATGAAGGCTGTCGCTCTGGTTCTGGTCTACAAACGGCAGATTCACTTCCTCCAGAGCATAACTCGAGGCACTAATGGACCCGTCGCTGTTCATTCGTTCAAGCCATTCCAGTTTTTTCAGCTTATCATCCGTGGCATTTTCCGACACATCCCCATATTGCAGCTCAATCAAAGGATTCTCCAACGCAACCTGTTGAATATAACTGTTTAATGACAGCGTGTCCATCTGTAAAATTTCCAGCGCTTGCTGCATTTTGGGAGACATGGTCAGTTTTTGCTGTTGTGATAAAGTTATCATTGATTTCATAGGATGTGATGTTCCTTTCCAGGTTCCGTGGCATTAGAAATTCCCTATCGATTTCAATAAAACCACCTTATCACTATTATACTAATCAGTAAATGAACACAATGAATCATAATGACATTTTATTTTAGTTTACGACAACAATCGTGGTACTACCATGGGATGCATGAATTTGATACGAATCATCATTAAATGAAGCTTGTAAAGTCTTTTCATGGCGAAACGACTGCAGCATAGATACAAAAACAGCTTGAAAAGCACAGAAGCGGGAACGTATTAGGGCGAAAGTGCCCGTTTCCATTCTCGCTTTGAACTTGCATGTACTTTCCTGATTCGCAGAAAAGCAGAGACACAGACCTCCGTACAGAGCTCCTGCCGAAATTATTGCCTACTGAAACCGGCTGGTTCAAATCATAATAAATTTATCAACTTGTGTATTTTTTGTGCTCTCTCGCCAGTTTGCCGAGGTACGCCTGAACGACTCTCTCATCATGCTTCATGACTTCAGACTTACCCTGCATAATGATGTTTCCCTGGTCAATAACATAAGTATAGTTCGAAATGTTCATTGCAAGGCGTGCGTTTTGCTCAACAAGAAGCACTGTCATCCCTTGCTTGTTGATTTCCACAATTTTTTCAAACAATTCCGAAACAACAACAGGTGCAAGTCCCATGGAGGGCTCGTCAAGCATTAAAACACGCGGCCGCGCCATCATTGCACGACCGATTGCAAGCATCTGCTGCTCACCACCGGACAAACTCCATCCCAACTGATTTCTACGTTCCTTTAGACGCGGAAACAGCGCATAGACCTCTTCAATTTCTTTATTATACGGTTTATTTCCAAAAAATCCATGCCAATTTATGGTTCCTACTTCAAGATTTTGTTCCACTGTAAGACCTGGGAAAATGTGGCGACCTTCCGGTACATGCACAATTCCCATCTTCGCAATATAACGCGAATTTTTTGAAACTATATCCGAGTTTTGTTCAAAAATAATAGAGCCCGTATGCCGGATCATTCCGGAAATTGACTTTAACAAGGTTGTTTTTCCTGCGCCATTGCTGCCAATAAGGCAAGTAATTTTGCTTTTTTCAATTTCCATGTCAAGGCCCTGCAATGCTTCCACCTGCCCATAATAAGCATGCAAATTATCAATTTTAATCATCGAGGTTCCTCCCGAGATAAGCTTCGATAACCTCTTGGTTCGAAGCGATTTCTGCCGGCACGCCGTTTGCAATGACCTTTCCAAAACATAAAACAACAATATGCTGGCAAATATTCATAATCATATCCATAGAATGTTCAATGAGTAAAACACCGATTCCACGTTGTTTCGCCGCCAGATTCAGAAGCGCCATAGCGTTTTCAATCTCTTTGTTGTTTAGTCCCGCTGCAGGCTCATCAACCAGCATAATCCGAGGGTGAGCCAACATTGAACGTATAATTTCAAGTAGTTTTCTCTGGCCATAAGGAAGCGCAGAAATATCGTCGTCCCATTGGAAGGTAAATCCGGCCAGTTCCATCAATTCATCCAGTTCATGCTGAAAATCCGAGCCTTTGAAACCGAGGTAGCTTTTTATATAGCCCAGTTGATCGCCCAAATCTGTGCCAAGTAAAAGATTGTCGCGGATGCTGGAGCGCTGAAGAAAACGCGGAGTCTGAAAGGTTCTTCCCAGCCCCATGCGCGCACGGTTATAGGATGGTACACGAGTAACATCTACCTCGTCTATAAATACAGAGCCGCTGTCCGGCGTATAAATGCCACTGATAAGATTCATCAAAGTACTTTTTCCGGCTCCGTTCGGCCCGATCAACCCATGAACTTCGCTCGGCATTACGGAAAACGTTACATCTTCCGCCGCAGTTACGCCGCCGAAATGTTTGCTAATTCCATCCAGTCTTAAAATGGGATTCATTTCATGTGTACCTCCTTTGCACTTTCGCCAGATTTACGCGATTTGTTCAGCTTTTTGCAAAAAATAGACGCAAGGCCTGAAATTCCCATTGGCATAAATATCATCAGAAGAATAACACTGACGCCGTAAATCAGCTGAAGATACATTTGCATACTTCTGAGCCATTCTGGGAGCATAGTAACTAGGATCGACCCTACAAAGATTCCCGCCGTATTGTTAACGCCTCCAAGCATGGCCATAATAATATACGAAGTAGCACGTTCAAATGTAAACATATCTGAGGATACAAACTGACTGTGCATTGCATAAAGGGCACCCGAGATTGCAGCCAGGACACCTGCAATCGTAAATGCAATAACCTTTGTCAAATAGACATTTACGCCCAGCGTATATGCCGCTGTTTCGTTGTCTCTGATTGAGGCGAGCGAACGACCCAATTGCGTACTCCGAATGCGTTCCACAAGCAGGGCAACAATTAGCACAATTCCACACAGTACATAAAACCAAGCCTTGCGCTCAACAATTGGATGCCCAAGCAGGCTCAGAGTCTGTATTCCTGAAATGCCGTCCGGACCACCGAAAACCTGTCTGTAATTTGAGTAAAAACACCATGCCACCTGGACAAGACCAATGGTCGCGAAAGTAAAGTATGTGCCCTTCAACTTTAGCAGGATGGCTCCGATGCCAAACGCCAGAACACCCGAAAGAAGGATGGTCAGCAAAAGTGCAACACCGGTGTCCATCCAGAACCCAAGACGGCCGGAACACATGTTGGCGGTAAAATATGCCCCAACACCCATAAAGGCGACTGCCGAAAAAGCTAGCTGCCCGCCCATGCCGAGCATGATAGAAATTCCATAGGTTGCAATACAGTATATCAGAGCAAGATTCAGGATCATCTGAGAATAGTCTTGATTCAGGTTTGGAGCCACTATTACAAAGACTGCTGTGGCCAGAAAAATCATTAGAGTGGATGGTTTGATTTTCAATTTAATTTTTTTCATTTTTTCACACCTTTAAGCTTTATCGGCAATTTTTTCGCCGAAGATGCCCTGAGGGCGTACCAACAAGAATATGATTAAAACCATAAAAACAACTGCATCCTTGTAAGAGGAGAACTGCAGAGTAGCAAATGACTCAACCAGACCAATCAATAATGAACCAAGAATTGCACCTTTGATGTTGCCGAAACCTCCAATAACAACACCAGCGAAAGCGCGCAACTGCAAAGAACCTAGCGTGTTGCTGACCATGAATACGGGAGCAATCATATATCCGCCAATAGACGCCAGAGAAACGACAATAATATAAGTCGCGGCAGTCGTTAAAATTGTGGGGATCCCGAGTAGTTCTGCTGCGTACTTATCCTGTGCAGCCGCTTCCATCATTCGTCCTACGTAGAGTTTTTCAAACAATATAAACACTAGTGAAATTAGAACAATACCTACAATAATTGTGATAATAAATTGCCATTGCAGTGTAGCGCTTCCGATTTTCAACACAGCTGCCTTGCCTGTATTTGTCTTCATTAATGGGGGCATTGAACGAGGAAGACTGCCCCAGATAAGAGTTGCAATTTCCTTAATAGCCATAGACGCACCCATGGTCGCGATAACCATTGCTGCCGGATAGGTTGCATTTCGTAAAGGCCAATAGACGGAGAACATAAACACAACACCAACGGCTGCAAAACATAAAAAAGCTACAGGAATCATCAACAAAATGGGCAGTTTTAAATCCACCGTGAGAGAACAGGTAATAAATGCACCGAGCATCAAAAGGTCACCTTGCGCAAAGTTCATAACATTGACCGCACGAATAAGTAAAATCAGACCCATTGCCATCAATGCATAAATCATACCCATAGCGACCCCGTTGACCGCCAGCGAAAGAAAAATGTTAAAACTCATTCTTTTCACCTCAATAGTTGGAATACAAATTTTCTTGAACAGTGCAGCCTTTTGCTGCACTGTTCAAGAAATTTAATTACCGAACTTTCGCTATGTTGTCCATAGTTGCCTTTCCGTCTTTATTCTTAGTTACAAACATAGTGGTTGCAAAACAATGATTGTCAAAATAGCTGTAAGTATTCATCGTACCGTTTAAGTTCTTGACCTTCTTGAGCCCTTCGTTGATCGCTTCTCGATCGGTAGTTGTACCTGCATTTTCACATGCATTTTTAAAGAGCATAATGGAATCGTAGACACACACCGCCGGCATGTCGGAAGGAGCACCTGCTTTTTTCTCATATGCAGTTTCAAATGCAACACCTTGCTCAGAAGTACATTCCGGGGTCCAGTCGGCGATGGAATACCAGCCGTTAGCGGAATCCCCCGCATTCTGGCGGCAGATTTGGGAAGCAAACGAGGTCGAGCCTAGTGTTGGGATGGACAGACCAGCAGCCTGAGCCTGCTGGCAAATCATGGCGGCGGGAAGCTGGTTCGCAATGACAATCAGCCCATCAGCGTCCGAATTCATAACTTCTGCAATCAGCGGTGCGTAGTTTTTCTCTTCCTCAGCAAAACCGAAATACTTATTATCGCTTACTTCCACCCCCTCTTTTTTAAGCTCTGCACGGATACGGTCGGAAAGTGCCATAGTGGAAGCCTGAGTAGAATACATAATTGCCGGTTTTTTCATGCTCAATTTTTCAATTGCTGTTTTCGATATAACAGTGCAGGTTTTGTCATCTGTCATACGGGCTTGCCACACATAGGGATTCTTTTGGTTGGAAATGCCCGCAGAAGAGCCACCTGCGAACATTGTAATCTTTTTATCAAGAATTTGCGGCAGTACCGCGATGCAGTTTTGTGAATAGGTTGAACCGAAAATCGCCATGACATCATTCTGATTAATCAGCTTGGAAACCGCGTTTGCAGACGCCTGCATGTTGTCCACTTCGTCTGCAAATTCCAGCTTAAGTTCCTTGCCCAGGATTCCACCCTCCGAATTTATTTTTTCTGCAGCCAACTCAGCACCATTTCTAACGTATTGTCCAGCTGCCTTGTTAGTACCCGTCAGAGCGGCGACAACTCCAAACTTGACTGTTCCGCTAAACCCGGAGGACGACTTTTGACTTGTGCTTGCCGGCGGCGTACTTGCGGTAGCTTTTTGCTCGGTTGCCGAAGAAGTTGCTGTTTGTGGTGCGGTGGTGGAACATGCGTTTAAAATCATCATCGAGGCACAAATAACTGCCAACCATCTTTTCTTTTTCATTTCTAACTTTCCCCCATTATTTTATATATGTTTTAATAAAACCGGTTTCTACGGTTTTAACATAACCTTACATGCCTTTTCATTGTGACAGGCCGTGTCAAAAGCTTTTTCCACATCACTCAGCTCAAATACATGAGAAATCAGCGGATCAATTTTAATCATGCCGTTCGCAATATTAGAAATACATTTTTGGATCCACCACAGTCTGTCATGCTTGATACGATGCATGAGTGCAAGCGTACGGATGTCAAAGCCGTCGTTGTGCCAACGATTGATTCTCAGATTGACCGGATCGAGTACCCAACTGTAAATTCCAAAAATGCCTCCGTGTTTCAGAATATCGGTGCAGGTTTGGAGCGCCGCATCATTTCCGGCAACTTCAATTGCAACGTCAACTCCAAGATAATCCGTTTCCTTCAGAATAAGCTCAACCACATCTTCTTTTGCGGCATTGATTGTAATATCTGCACCGAGGGATTTCGCTAGCTCAAGTTTTTCATCGACGATGTCCACCACAATAACCTTGGCCGCTCCCATTTTTTTTACAACCTGTGCGATGGTTTGTCCTGCAAATCCTGCGCCGACAACTGCAACGTTATCTCCCAGTTCCACCCCACTGACCGTTCCTGCATAGATTGCACAGCAGGCCGGCTCACCCAGAGCAGCTGCATCCATACTCATTCCCTCCGGAACTTTAACAACGCCGTAGCCATTGTGGCGGACTGGTGCAACGAAGTAGTCAGCCATGGTATTGTACCAGCCAAAACTCATTACCTTGTCGCCGACCTGAAATTCGCTGACGCCTTCACCAACTGCGACAATAGTTCCCGAACCTTCATGCCCCATCTTTAACGGATATTGATCATGCGCCTCGCTGTCGATTGAGGTCAGATCTCTCACCCGAACGCCTTTGGGCATTTTTCCCTCTGAATAATTCTTATCAGTGCCACAGATTGAAGCAAGGTGAGTTTTCACAAGCACTTCATTCCTTCCTGGTTTTACATCACACTCTTCCAATTTGACTACGTTGGGCTCTATAGTGCAAACAACTCTTGTTTTCATTATTATCTATTCCTTTCAGTCACTGATTTATATTTTCACAGATTGTCTTTGCAATAATTGATATAGAAGTTGCCCCGGGGTCCGGAACCCCGATTCCACGCTCTCCCACATAGAGTCCGCGCCCCCTGTGAGCGATGAGTTCCTTTGTTTTTTCCGCGCCCAGTTCTGCCTGTTCCGCACACTTTTTAAAGCATCCGGATATCGGTTCTCCGGCATCGACAGCTTCCCTAAAAGCTTCGATTCCGGGAATCAAAGCATCCATTAAGGTTTTGTCACCAATCTGCGCCTTGGATCTAATCTGAACCTCTATCAGTGTCTCTTGCAAAGCTACCGAAAGGATTTTTTCATCGGACATATTCTTGTCTATCAAATGGGTCGACAAGCGCATGAGCGCATACCCCATCAGTGTTGTCGCTGTTCCACCGCCCGCTGAAAGCAGCTTCATACCGATGCTCCCCAGCATTTCACTGTCCTTCTGCTGGCTCCATTGAGGAAGCTGTGCCTTGATTAATGAGAAACACTTTTTAATGTTGCTTCCATGCTCTCCGTCTCCCATAACTGAATCAAGTTCGTTCAGATAATCCGACTGCGAAATTAATGCATCGCACACAGACTCAACCATCTGAATTAAATTTTGGCTCATACCATTTCCTCCATTTTATTTCTTATTGCTTTAAGGCCGGCGTATTCGCCGGTGCCAAAATCAGATCTTTAAGCTCATTGTCAAGCTTCATGATCGAAATTGAGGCACCTCCCATCTCAAGCGATGTCATATATTCACCTACGAAAGTATGTGCGATCTTAATTCCTTTTTTATAAAGCACTTTATAAACTTCCTGATAAAGAACATAAAGTTCCATGAGTGGGGTGGCCCCGCACCCGTTAATCATAACCGCAACCGATTCTCCCGAATTTACGGGGTGGTCATTGAGAATTTTTTCAGTCATCAGCACTGCTAGCTTGTGTGCATCCAAGCAGGGGATACGCTCTATACCCTTTTCGCCGTGAATCCCGGTACCAAGTTCCATTTCGTCGTCCGACAGCTCAAATCCCGGCTTCCCGACCAACGGATTTGTACAGGGAGAAATCGCCACACCGAATGTGCGAACATTGTCAATTGCCTTTTGCGCCGTTTCCCGTACTTCATCAAGCGTTGCACCGGTCGCTGCTTTGGCTCCTACCACCTTATGTACTAAAACCGTACCTGCGACGCCGCGGCGTCCGGTTGTATTTTCACTTTCCTCAACCGCCACATCGTCCTTTACAACGACCTTTGCAACCCGGATTCCCTCTGTCGCAAGAAGTTCCGCAGCCATATCAAAATTCAAATTATCTCCGGTATAATTTTTTGCTATAATCAGAACACCGTTTCCCGAATTAACCGCACGAATGCCTTCCATCATCTGATCTACACTGGGAGAAGTAAAAACGTCTCCGGCGCATGCGCCGTCCAACATTCCTTCTCCAACATATCCGCAGTGGGCAGGCTCGTGTCCACTGCCACCTCCACTGAAAACACCTACTTTTCCTTTCACCGGTACATCCTTGCGTACAATGACGTTTGTCCCGTTCAAAATCCGAAGGGACGGATGTGCAAGCACCATTCCGCCAATCATGTCGTCTACAATTGTCGACGGCGAATTCATGATTTTCTTCATTATCATTTTCCTTTCCTGAGTTTGCCTTATTGGATTACTCCTTATGGTCCAACTTATATAAGTAGCAAATTTCGTGCCACTTTGAATTTGTAGAAAAATCCCCATATTTTATTTTTATTGTTAAAATAATTCAGCATATTTTTATCATTATGATAAAAATATGCTACTTTGTTGAAAAATTTATCATAATGATAAAACAGCTACACATCAACAACAATGCAGGCATACAAGAACCTCCTTATGTCGACTGTTGGTTGTGAACTCACAGTTGATATAAGGAGGTTTTGTTTTTTCGTCTGCTAAATCTTTTCAGCCGAGCTTCCATATTTTTTCAATTTCCGGTAAAAAGTTGTCAAACTAATTCCCAACGAGTCGGCAGCAAATTTTTTCCCCATTGTAGTATTTCCAAACTGATCAAGCGCCGTAAAGATCCGATTTCGCTCAATGTCCCGCAGATTCATACTCCTGGCCGCGCTGTCGTCAATATGCGGCGAAACTATTCTTTGGTTCATCATTTTTTGTGGCAAAAATTCCCCGCCGATTATTTCAGCACCTTCACTGATAGATACAAGATATTGCACCACATTTTCCAGTTCGCGAATATTTCCGGGCCAACTGTAAGTGGTCATTAGTTTTAATGCCTCTTCGTTTATTTTTTTGGGTGGACAATTATATTCTCTACAATATTTATTCAAGAAATGATCAATCATTAAAAGAATATCACCATCTCGTTCACGCAAAGGAGGAATATTTAATGGTATTACATTTAATCTGTAATATAAATCCTCGCGGAACTTATTCTGTGCAATCAGCTCCTCCAAATTTTTATTCGTAGCGGCAATTACCCTCATATCAATTTCAATTTGTTGGGAAGCGCCAATTTTATCTACCCGGCCGTCCTGCAGGACGCGCAGAATCTTCGCCTGCAGCTGCATGGGCATATCACCAATCTCATCTAGAAAAATAGAGCCGGAATCGGCAAGTTCAAATTTCCCTATTTTTCCAGTTTTACTGGCTCCCGTAAATGCTCCTCCTACGTAGCCAAAAAGCTCACTCTCCAGTAGATCCCCCGGAATCGCAGCGCAGTTTACAGGAACAAACGGCTGATTTTTACGGGGTGACGCATTATGAATAGCATGCGCAAACAATTCTTTTCCGGTTCCGCTCTCTCCCAGAATCAGAATGTTTGGGCTGTTGTGACTGACCTTCTTTGCCAGATTTTTAACCTCCTTAATTTGCCTGCTGTCCCCAACAATGCTGTCAAAGGTAATTTCTGTCTGAGGTTTCCCCCGTGAATAAATACGGTTGCCAAGCTTCTTAATGGTTTTAAAATTAATAATTGTTCCAATGTCCTTATCCTTGGAAATTACAGTAATAAAAGCGTCATAGGACTTGTTTTCGATATGTATTTCATCATAAGTGCTCTGCACCTGACGCAGAAGGACCTCGTTATTCGCAAGATCTGGAATTACTTTAGTAATGTCCTTGTTCAAAATATTATCTTGTCCAATAATCTGAAGCGCCTGCTGGTTTACGTTTGTAATTTTGTTACTTGCATTTAATAAAACATATCCATCGGATACCTTGTCGATCACCGTATCAAGAATATTATTGTGCTGCTCCAGACGATGATACATTTCTTGCTCCCTGCGGTAGGTCTCCTGCTCATTGAGCTTTAGTGTAATAATGTCACACATGTTCTGGATAAATCCGAGCAGCAAGTCGGTTCGATGGATCAGTTTGTCTGTGGTCGTCTGATTATAGCAAATCAGTCCCAACACACCGACAATGCGATTATTATACAAGATTGGGCAATGGAGGAACGCCATTTCCGTACATATTTGATATTTTGGACATTTTATACACGAAACTCCGGATTTTGCGCGTCCAAGGATCTGATATTCGCCGGTTTCCAGTATTTTCTTTATAATACCACCATTTTGCGGTATTTCTTGTTGGACAGTCCCACCCACCCTATTATACTCGTCATCAATTACCTGCGTATCCATTTCCAGTGCGTGCGCCATGCTTTGCGCAAGTTTCTGCACAAAATCCTTGATTTCCAGTAATTCAGACATAATTAGCCCTCTTTTACACCTCTGATTTATTTAAATAATCAATTTTCATGACTTAATAATATACAATGTGTTGATATTTGTCAATCAAGTCAAATATGGAAATATTTAACCGTTTAGCAACTGAACGAGAAGAAAAATTATTCTATTCAAAACTGTGCAGACAGATTTTTATCAATCGTTTATCATACTTAATAAAAAATTACGGGTTAAATCAAATAACTGAAAGGAACAAATAATCAATTACATAATACCTTACAACAATTTATCTGTCCCTTGCCACTAATCTAGAAATTTCAAAACTTTATTCATGAAGTTCTTATCATAGCGGGTTATTTCCTATTTTATAAGCCTTCTTATAAGTTCCGATACAATGTCACTTTTTTACACCGATCAATTTTTAGATTTCTTCAACTGATTATGGATGATTTAAAGCTGTAAATCCAAGCATACCAAAACTAATTCCGCATCGACTTAGACCTCTCGTTTATATAACAATGGTCACGGCATTGACATTTACACCATACAAAAGTTGATGGGGTACTCAAGTATTGAGGTTACCATAAGAATCTACGTAAAGCACGACACGGATTTTCTCAGGGAATCATTTAGAATGGACATTTAAGCGAATAAACCGTATCTGCAGCAGCTCACAACTGCCGCAGATACGGTCTTTTCCTAATTTATTTAGTACGACACTTTTACGACAGTTGTACCGAATTGGTAAACATTTTATAGAGTACCATGTCATGAAAGCCCGCCCCATAGACCGTGACTGCCCCTCTGCCTACCTCCGGGAACGTCTCGATATCCGCGCCGGAAACACTCTACCATCCCTTCACTTGATGTTTTGTTAACCACTATCATTTTAATGCTTGCAAACATTAAGCTGCTTTGCGTTTGTAAACCCTCATCGCAAAGATATGGTTTCAACCTGCTAAATCGAATGCT
>JAEWBE010000086.1 GCA_023391275.1 Bacillota bacterium
ATCGTCAGATGTCCGCCCTCCTGGCTGCTGTTTTATCGGAATTGGGTCAGCCGGTACGTCGAAGGGTTTGCCATGCGGCGCAAATCACAACCGCTCTATTATATAAAAGATTTCTTTTGTATAATAAATAATATTTCGAACCATCTATTTTCCTGACGGTTCTTTACCGGCGTACTGCAAAATAATACGGTAGGCTGCTTTTAAACGCTCATAGTTATAATGACGGCAGTTCGCCGGACTGGTGGACGGCAGCGCAATGGCTGGGCCCGCGGACTTTTGGCAGAAACGTTTGTAGAGCGAGGCTGCTTTTGTACCGGTGGTAAAAACCGCCCGGATATTTGTTTGAGCCAGCAAAGCGGCAATATCGTTGGGCACAGGGTCTTTGATGCTCCCGTCGTCCGCACCCTCAATACGGCAGCTTTTCAGAACATCCCAAAGAGCAATGCGGTTTTGCAAAAGAAAAGCTGTTTTTTCTTCTATCGTAGTGGGAGCTGACTGTCCGTATAAATCGGAAACCACCCGCCAAAAGCGATTTTGCGGGTGAGAATAATAAAAGCCGTATTCACGGGATTTCGGCGAAGGCATCGTTCCTAAAATCAATATTTTGGAATTTTCGTCGTAAACAGGTTTTATCGTATGTTCAATAAGTTCCATCATAGTTTATGATCTTTCATCAGCCTGGCCCGGTTCATCAGCGCCCAGTGCCTGTTGGGGCATTTGTCTTCAATAACATCCTCCAGCAGAGAAGAGAGCATCCTGCCGATTTCGGCACCCTGCGGAACGCCGAGTTCAATGAGGTCCGCGCCGTTAATTTCCAGGTTCTTCAGGGACCAGCAAAGTTTTTTCGCAATAATATCATTCAAAACCGCTTCCGCTTTTTTAAGGTCAGTCAGCCGATCTCGATAAATAGGGTTCTGTGCCATCATATCGGCCGCTTTTACTTCGAAAAGGAGCCGCAGATTTTCTTCTCCCAACAGGCTTAACCGACGGCGGAGCAGCTTCTCCTCCGCCGGCAGGGCGATATCATGATATTGCACCAGAGTTACGATCTGGTTTATCGTGTCGCCGTCATATTTCAACCGTTGCAAAACGGCTTTTGCCGTTTCTGTGCTTTTTTTATCGTGGCCATAAAAATGGCCGACTCCTTTTTCATCCTGCGTAAAACAAAGCGGTTTTCCAATGTCATGCAGCAGCATTGTCATGCGAAGTACGGGGGAGGCTTCTATAAATGAAACCGATTTGAGCGTATGCTCCCAAACATCATAAATATGATATCGGTTATGCTGCTCAAATCCAACCATGGTGTTGATTTCCGGCAAAAACTGCCCAATGACCATGTGGTAGTCCCGCAATACTTCTTCCGCATTTTTTCCGCACAGCAGTTTTGTAAATTCGGTTTGGACACGTTCCCTCGCGATGGAATCAAGCAATGGATAATTACGCAGAATACTCCTTGCGGTCTCTTCTTCTATCGTGAAACCAAGCACAGAAGAAAAACGGAGCGCCCTTAAAATTCGCAGCGCATCCTCACAAAAACGATGATCCGGCTCGCCGACGCAGCGGATCTTTTTATTTTGTATATCTTCTATTCCGCCGAAACAGTCAACCAAACCATCCACATAATTATATGCAAGCGCATTTATCGTAAAATCCCTGCGCGCTAAATCCTCTTTCAGGTTTCTGGTAAACCGCACCTCGTCAGGGTGGCGATTATCGGAATATTGCCCATCCACCCGGTAGGTGGTAACTTCAATCGGCATCCTGTCAATCAACACCGTCAGTGTACCGTGCTTCAGGCCGGTTTCTATCAGCTTAAACCCATTTAAAGCCGCTTTTACTTCATTGGGGCGTGCGGAAGTTGTAACATCCCAGTCATGGGGAGACAGACCCATAATGCTGTCACGCACACAGCCGCCCACAACGTAAGCCTCTTGTCCGGATTCTTTTAATTTTTGAATTACAGTTGTAACCTGTGAGGGTATTGTTATTTCCATTTTTTACCTCGATTGTTCCATATTATGATGAACAAAATGCCAATCGCGCACAGCTCCATTTTAAGCTGCAACCCGCTTGTACGCTCAAAATTTCTGTTTTTCTATAAACATACTGAATATAGTATATACTAAATCGTGGCAAAAAAGCAATCGTTGCTGCGCTTAATATTTATCTTTTGCCCTGCATGATATCCCCCTTTCATGGCAATAATGAAACTGTATTACCGATATAGGGGGTAGGCGAAGTGCAGTATAACAAAGTGGAAATTTGTGGAGTGAACACATCCAAGTTAAAGGTACTTACTGAAAAAGAAAAAATGGAATTGCTGCGCCGAGTAAAAAACGGTGATATGAAAGCCCGCGATGATCTGATTAACGGGAATCTGCGCCTTGTTTTAAGCGTAATTCAGCGATTTACCAATCGCGGGGAAAATTTGGACGACCTGTTTCAGGTGGGATGCATCGGTTTGATTAAAGCAATCGACCATTTTGACATCGGTCAGGGGGTGCGTTTTTCAACGTACGGCGTTCCAATGATTATCGGTGAGATACGGCGGTATCTGCGCGATAATAACTCAATTCGTGTCAGCCGTTCCCTGCGTGACACAGCCTACAAGGCAATGCAGGCCAAAGAAAGAATGACCTCGCAAAACAATCACGAGCCGACCGTGGATGAAATTGCCAAGGAATTGGAGCTGCCGCGGGAAGATGTGGTTTTGGCGCTTGAATCCATCGTGGAACCTGTTTCGCTTTACGAACCGGTTTTTTCAGATGGAGGGGATACGATTTACGTGATGGATCAGGTAGGGGATAATAATGACGATTCCAACTGGTTGGATGAAATTGCACTGAAAGAAGCAATTAAGGACTTGAACAGCCGTGAGAAACGGATCCTTTCCATGCGCTTTTTTCAGGGTAAAACACAGATGGAAGTCGCTTCCGAAATCGGAATCAGCCAGGCTCAGGTTTCCCGGCTTGAAAAAGCGGCCCTCGACAAGATCAAAAAAGACATTTAGCTGCTTTTAAGAAAACCATCATATGCCCGTCACAATCACAAAGTATACTAAACGCTGTAATAGATATTTGGAGGTACAATTCTATGCAGCGCAGGTTCAAAAACAATTATCACATCATTGCACTGGTCTTCATCGCGGCCCTGTCGTTCGCCCTGAACTTTTATGCAATTTCGAATAACGGAACGGGGAATGAATACTATGCGGCATGCATTAAAAGCATGACGCAAAGCTTCAGGAATTTCTTTTTTGTGTCCTTTGACCCGTCCGGAATGGTTTCAGTCGACAAACCCCCGCTTGGGCTGTGGATGCAGGCGATTTCGGTACTTATTTTCGGATATCATGGCTGGGCGATGCTGCTCCCGCAGGCTCTTGCGGGAACGGCTTCCTGCGTTATGGTCTACATTTTGACGGCAAAATATTTTGGCCGGCCGGCCGGGCTTGTTTCTTCTTTGATTTTCGCGCTGACTCCGGTGGTGGTTGTAGTTTCCCGCAACAACACCATGGATATGCAGCTGGTTTTTGTGCTGCTTATCGCGGCATGGTTTCTATTCAAATCAATAGACAGCGGGAAATGGCGCTTTCTGTTTTTCGCCGCATTATTTATCGGACTCGGGTTTAATATCAAAATGCTTCAGGCGTATATGATTTTACCCGCAATTGCCCTGACTTATCTGTTTTTTGCGAAAGAAAAATTCAGCAGACGTCTTCTTGCCGGTATCATCAGCATCGTGATTATGCTTGCGGTATCTTTCGCCTGGGTATTTGCGGTGGAACTGACTCCGTCCGGCAGCCGGCCTTATGTTGACAGCACCAGCGGCAATTCCATGCTGGAACTGATTGCTGGGCATAACGGTGCGGAGCGTTTATTTGGCAGCGGAATGGGCGGAGGAGGAGGCTTTGGCGGTTCTCCACAAACAGATGACGGTGGCAGAGCAAGGGCAGATGGCTCAGATCAATCGGGAACCCGCTCCAATGACGGAGCAGCACAAACAGGCACCATTAGTAACTTCACTCCCCCGCAAATGCCCGGAAACTCCAACGGGCAGCAGGCCCCGCAGGCCGGCCGTATGGACGGGCGGGATGGTCAGCGCGGCTTTGGAGGTCAGAATGGAGGTGGAATGGGAGGTTCCGAAATTGGAACGGCATCCGCAATCCGCCTATGGACTTCAAATCTGTATGGTCAAAGCTCCTGGTTGCTTCTGTTTGCCATTCTGAGTATTTTCGGATGTTTCCAGAAAACGGCGATGCGCAAAAAAGAGATGAACCAGACCGCCCTTGTCTTTTGGACGCTGTGGCTGGCTGCAATGCTTGGATTCTTTAGTTTTGCGGGTTTTTATCATCGCTATTATCTTTGCATGCTTGCTCCTGCAATCGCAGTGCTCAGCGGGGTCGGAATTGTCACGATGTATCGCGGATTCCGCCATAAAAAAGAAAATTGGAAGGGCTGCATCCGTCCTGTCTTTCTGCTTCTTGCGCTTTTATCGAACATCGCGCTGGAAATAAATTATGTACTGAGTTACACGGAATTGAAAACATGGCTTTTGCCTGTAATAACTGTATCGGCTGCCGTGGGATTAATCCTGTTGATTGCATATCGACTGCAATCCCGGCGCGTAATGCTGATTCTCGCCACGGCGGCGTTGACGGTTTCCCTGTTAGCTGCACCCTTTTACTGGGCACTTACACCGGTGATGTATGTGCCGAACACTACTATGCCGTATGCCGGTCCGGAACTTGCCGGCACCGGAGGGAATCGCGGCTTTGCAGGCGGCAGAATGGACGGAGGGCAGACGCAGGCTTCCGGCCTTGAGCAATATTTGGTTGCAAATTATAAAGAAGGCAGCTTCTTAGTCGTTTCCCAGCGCTCGAGCGACGTGGCGCAGTATATTATTGATACAGGGCTGCCCTGTTATGCTTACGGCGGATTTTTAGGATCGGATAATTCACTTACGCTGGAACAACTCAAAAAATATGTTGCCGAAGGAAAAATCACATATTTCCTTGCATCTTCCCAGAACGGCGGGGGAAACTCCGAATTAATTTCGTACGTGAAAGAAAACGCGACCCTGGTCGATTCCAGTGAATACAGTTCGGGTACTTCAACAGGCGGCCAAATGGGCGGTCAGGGCGGAACTCTGTACCTGTTTCAATAAACAAAGCCGCTGCGGAATTTCCGCGGCGGCTTGCTGTCTCAGTTCAACTATTTGCAAAAGTGTTCCAGATAGGAATCAATGCATTGCTGAATAATAGTTTTAGCCTCTTCGTTGCCTTTCACCTCATCGATTGCAGTAACCTTGCCCTCCAAAGCCTTATAGACCGAGAAGAAGTGAGACATTTCGTCAAAGACATGTTTCGGCAGGTCGCTGATATCGTGGTAACCGTTATACGTCGGGTCGTTAAATGGAATCGCGATGATTTTTTCATCCTTCATTCCGCCGTCCACCATGGCGATCACTCCAATCGGGTAACAGCGTACCAGAGAAAGCGGATGAATATCCTCCGAGCACAGCACCAGAACATCGAGCGGATCATTATCGCTGGCATAAGTGCGTGGAATAAAGCCGTAGTTGGCGGGATAATGAGTGGATGTGTATAGAATCCGGTCCAAAATGAGAAGGCCGGTTTCCTTATCCAGTTCGTATTTTGATTTGCTTCCTTTCGGGATCTCAATTACTGCGCAAAAATCATCCGATTTAATTCTTTTTGGTGATATATCGTGCCAAATATTCATTTTTTACCTCCCGCGTTTATAATTTATTATTCACATGTATTTACGAATATTGTATCATTTTTTTATCCTGTATTCAATTAATTAATGTTATGCCTTACTGTGGCATATAATCTGTTATGGAGGTGGGAGTGTGAATTGCAGAATAATTGATATGCGTCATAAGGAAGTAATCAATGTTAAGGACGGCACACGCCTTGGATGTGTTTGCGATATTGAGATTGACACCAACGACGCAAGGGTAATTGCCATTGTAATTTACGGCCGCCTGCGCTGTTTCGGACTGTTGGGAAGAGAAGATGATATCATTATAAAATGGCAGGATATTCAGGTAATAGGTGACGATACGATTTTAGTGTGTTATAATAATTACTGCCGTACAAAGAAACGGTCGCACAGATTTGGCGGCCTTTTCAGCGGCGGATGAAAAAAGTCTTGTATTATATTATTTTATATGATATAATATTTCCCGCAAAACACACGCCGATGTTATGACGATTTGGTGCCCAAAATCAGGGTGTTGCGTCTGTTAAAAAGCACGGCGGAGGAAAAACCAAGGAGGAAAAAATAATGTCAGTAGTATCTATGAAACAGCTCTTGGAGGCCGGTGTTCACTTCGGTCACCAAACAAGAAGATGGAACCCGAAAATGGCGGAATACATCTTCACCGAACGCAATGGTATTTATATCATTGATTTGCAGAAAACAGTAAAGAAGCTTGAAGTTGCCTACAATTTTGTCCGTGATCTTTCCGTTGAGGGCAAATCCGTCCTGTTTGTAGGAACCAAGAAGCAGGCTCAGGATTCCGTTAAGGAAGAGGCGGAGCGCGCAGGTGCGTACTTTGTCAATGCACGCTGGCTCGGCGGCATGCTGACCAACTTCCGTACAATCCGCCGCAGAATCGACCGCCTGAATCAGCTGAAAAACATGGAAGCAGACGGTACGTTTGACCTTCTGCCCAAAAAAGAAGTTATTAAACTCCGCTTGGAAATTGAAAAATTGGAAAAGTTCCTCGGCGGTATTAAAGAAATGAAACAAATTCCGGGTGCGCTGTTTATCGTTGACCCGCGCAAGGAAAGAATCGCTGTTGCAGAAGCGAAAAAATTGGGCATTCCGATTGTCGCTATTGTCGATACCAACTGCGACCCTGACGAAATTGACTATGTAATTCCAGGCAATGACGATGCAATCCGTGCAGTGAAATTGATTTCCGCTACAGTTGCCAACGCCATCATCGAAGGCAAAGAAGGCCAGATGGGTGCGGCTGCCGTTGAAGCGGAAGAAGATAAAGTAAATGAAGCAGAGGCTGCTGAATAAATCGGTTTATGCAAAATCATACTATGACTAATTAGGAAGAAGCGGAGGAAATAAAAGAATGGCTTTTACAGCTAAAGACGTTGCAGCACTTCGTGAGAAGACCGGCTGCGGAATGATGGACTGCAAAAAGGCTCTTACAGCATCTGACGGAAATATTGACGCGGCAATCGACTTTCTTAGGGAAAAGGGTCTTGCCGCCGCCACGAAGAAGGCTGGCCGCATTGCCGCCGAAGGTGTTGCTTTTGCCTGTGTGAATCAGGAAGGCAATGTTGGTGTTGACATTGAAGTGAATGCGGAAACCGACTTCGTCGCAAAGAACGCTGAGTTCCAGCACTTTGTAGATGTTTGTGCGCAAACCGTAATCGCATCTAATCCGGCGGACGTTGACGCCCTGCTCGCATGCAAGGGAGAAGGCACGGACAAGACGATTGACACACTTCTGAAAGAAAAGATCCAAGTCATCGGAGAAAACATTAAGATTCGCCGTTTTAAGCGTTTTGAAGGTGCTGTTTCCGCTTATATTCATGCTGCCGGTAAAATCGGCGTACTTGTAAAATTCGATACGTCCGCTGAAATTGCGGCAAAGGAAGAATTTAAAGAGTACGCAAAAAATATTGCCATGCAGATAGCCGCAATCAATCCCCAGTACCTTAATGAAGAATCTGTTCCGGCGGAAGTCGTCGAGCATGAAAAAGGCATTCTGAAAGAGCAGATTATGAATGACGGCAAGCCTGCCGCGATTGCAGACAAAATTGTTGCAGGAAGACTGGGTAAATTCTTTAAGGAAATTTGCCTTGTTGATCAGACTTATGTCAAAGACAATGACATGTCTGTTCAGCAGTACACTGAGGCGACCGCAAAGGCACTTGGCGGTGCAATTAAAATTGTTGATTATGTCCGCTTTGAAAAGGGCGAAGGTCTTGAGAAACGCGAAGACAATTTTGCTGACGAAATTGCGAGCATGATTAAGTAAAAATCTTTTTTATAATTAAATAGCGCGGGAGGTTTCCTGCGCTATTTTTTTGTACTTTTTTGATCTCTCCGGTTTTGAAAATGTTTCTAAATTATAAAACTTGACAATAATAACCTATATTTAGAGATGAAAGACTTTACTTTGCACTAGGCTTATTGTAAAATAAAATAAAGAAAAATTAGGGGTGTTGGATTTGCAACCTAGCTATAAAAGGATTCTTCTTAAATTAAGCGGTGAGTCGCTTGCAGGTAGCCAAACACACGGAATCGACTTTGACACAGTGCTTAAAATATGCAAACCGATTCAGGAATGTGCTGAAATGGGTGTCGAAATCGGGATTGTTGTGGGCGGCGGTAATTTTTGGCGCGGCCGCAGCAGCGGAAAGATGGACCGGACCCGTGCGGACCACATGGGCATGCTGGCGACCACCATTAACGCGCTTGGCGTCGCGGATGCTTTGGAACAACTCGGGGTTGAGGTTCGTGTGCAGACGGCGATTTCCATGCAGCAGATTGCGGAACCTTATATCCGTAACCGTGCCGTTCGTCATCTTGAAAAGGGCAGGGTAGTCGTATTTGGTTGCGGAACCGGTAATCCGTTTTTTTCAACTGATACCGCTGCGGCCTTAAGAGCGGCAGAAATAGATGCGGATATTATTCTAAAGGCCACTATGGTTGACGGCGTTTATGACAGCGACCCGAAAAAAAATAAAAATGCTGTTAAGTACAATTCTGTTTCCTTCATGGATGTTCTGAATAAGAACCTTCAGGTGATGGACAGCACTGCCGCTTCATTATGCAAAGATAATAATATTCCGATTTTGGTTTTCAGCATCAGCGAGCCGGAAAATATAAAAAAGGCCGTTTGCGGGGAACAGATCGGTACAATTGTTAAGGAGGAGTCGTAATGAAAGAAATACTGGCACATGCGGAAGACCGCATGAAGAAAAGCATCGCAGCCCTGGCAGAGGAGTTTGCAGCCATCCGGGCGGGCCGGGCGAATCCGGCTGTTTTGGAAAAAATCAGGGTCGACTATTATGGCGCACCTACTTCTATCAGTCAGCTTGCCGCGGTTTCCGTCAGCGAAGCAAGAGTACTTACCATTCAGCCATGGGATATGACTGTCTGTCACGCAATTGAAAAGGCGATTCAGGTTTCCGACATCGGTATTAATCCGCAGAGCGACGGTAAAGTGATTCGGCTTACTTTTCCGCAGCTTACGGAGGAAAGACGCCGTGACTTGGTAAAAGACATCAGTAAAATGGCAGAAGAGTGCAAAATAGCCGTTCGCAATATTCGCCGTGACGGGATGGATAAATTAAAAGCCATGAAGAAAACCGGTGAGCTTACCGAGGACGACTTAAAACAGGCTGAAAAAAAGACACAGGATTTAACCGATAAATACTGCAAGGAAATCGATGGCATATTTGAAAAAAAACAAAAAGAAATTATGGAAATATAGGACGAAAGAATGGAACAAAGCTATCTGCCTGAGCATCTGGGGATTATTATGGACGGAAACGGCCGCTGGGCAAAAAAGCGCGGACTGCCGCGCCCAGCCGGTCACACAGCCGGGGCGGCCGTTTTTAAAACTATTGTTCGGTACTGCAGTTCGATTGGAATTCAATATTTGACGATTTATGCTTTTTCTACTGAAAATTGGAAGCGCCCGCCGGACGAGGTGGGTGCTTTGATAAAGCTGTTTAAGCAATATCTTGACGATGCTCTGCGTAATTTTTTGAACGAAAATATCAGAGTGCGCTTTATTGGTGACACAACTGCTTTTCCAAATGATCTGCGTAAGCTGATTTTTGAAACGGAAAAAGTTTCGGAAAATAAAACCGGCATGGTGCTGAACATCGCTTTAAATTATGGCGGGCGCGCTGAAATCACCAGGGCGGTAAAATCTTTGGCTCAGGATGTAAAAGATGGAAAACTTGCCCCGGAACAAATCAGCGAGGCTTCCATTGAGGAAAGGCTATACACCGCCGGACAGCCTGATCCGGATTTGATTATAAGGCCGAGCGGGGAAAATCGTGTTTCGAATTTTTTGCTGTGGCAGTCAGCGTATTCCGAATATATCATCATGGATATTTTATGGCCTGATTTTAAACCGAAGGATTTGGATCAGGCGTTAAGGGAATATGCTCATCGCAACAGGCGCTTTGGAGGGGTTTAATTGAGGAGCAGGATCACATCGGCGTTCACTATTCTATTCTTTTTTGCGGCAATCATCATATTCAACAATACCTTTTCCATCGCTTTGAACATTGCAATTGCCCTCATTTCCGCACTATCTGTCTATGAGATTATCTCTGCGCTGGGTTTGTCCAAAAACTTAATTTTACTTATTCCGAGTATTCTGTTTTCAATAACGCTTCCATTTCTTGATCCTTTTATTTTGCAGCAGACTGCGTATTTTATTTATACCGTAATTATGTTTGGGGCGCTTATCTGTTACCATAAATTTGTTACATTCCGCGAACTCGGTGTCATTTACAGCATGACGCTCCTGATTCCTACCGCGTTGGAAACGATCCTCCGTATTCGAGGGTATGGCGGAGAACACGGTATGTTTTATGTAATCATCGCAATTGCTTCCGCGTGGGTTGCGGATACCGGCGCCTATTTTGCAGGCAGCTTCTGGGGAAAGCACAAACTGTGCCCGGATATCAGCCCCAAAAAAACAATTGAAGGTGTAATTGGCGGGTTTGCGCTGAATATTACGGCAATGGTCGTATTTGGTTATATTTTTCAAGTGCTTTATTATCAGCATAATGTTACCGTTTCGTATCTTTCGCTGCTTATCATTGGGGTGTTTGGTACGGTAATGTCTATTTTAGGCGACCTCAGTTTTTCGCTGATTAAGCGCAGTTGCCACATTAAGGATTTCAGTGAAATCATTCCCGGGCACGGTGGTATTTTAGACCGTTTTGACAGTGTTATTTTTACGGCTCCGTTTGTATACTTACTTGTCCATATTTTGCCGATTGTTATAAAATAATAATTAAGATTGCAATAAAACAGTAAAATGGTGAATAATAATGAAGAGATGTCTTTCAATTTTGGGCTCAACCGGTTCAATCGGCACACAGGCTCTGGATATTGTGCGCAGCTTAAATCTGCGCGTTTGCGCTTTGGCTGCAAATGCGAATGTATCCCTTTTAGAAAATCAGATAAGAGAGTTTAAACCGCAACTCGTTGCGGTTTTTGACTTAAATGCGGCAAAAAAATTAAAGCTGTCGGTTGCCGATATGCCGGTTCGGGTGGTTCAGGGAATAGAAGGCTTATGTGAAGCCGCCGCCATGGATGAAGCCGATGTAATTTTGAATTCCGTGGTAGGAATGGTTGGGCTAAAGCCGACTTTGGCCGCGATTGATTCAAAAAAGGATGTGGCGCTTGCGAACAAGGAAACTTTGGTTGCCGGCGGAGCGCTTGTGATGCGTGCCGCAAAAGAAAAGCATGTAAAAATACTTCCGGTCGACAGCGAACATTCCGCGGTTTTTCAGTGCCTGGAAGGCTGCCCTGAAAAAAAGGCGCTGAAACGAATTATTCTGACCGCTTCCGGCGGACCGTTTTTTGGTAAAAGCCATGAAGAGCTTCAGAATGTGACACCACAGCAGGCACTAAAACATCCTAACTGGAACATGGGTGCGAAGGTTACCATTGATTCCGCTACGATGATGAATAAAGGACTTGAAGTAATTGAAGCCCGCTGGCTTTTCGATATGCCGCCTGCCCAAATTGATGTGGTGGTGCATCGTGAAAGCGTAATTCATTCCATGATTGAATATGAAGACAATTCGGTCATTGCGCAGCTTGGCGTGCCGGATATGCGCATCCCGATTCAATATGCTCTCACTTGGCCGCAAAGATTTCCCTCGCCCGTAAAGCAGCTAAGCCTTACGGAATATGGAAAACTGTCGTTTTATGAGCCGGACTACCAGAATTTTGAGTGCCTGAGTGTTTGCAGAAAGGCAATCGAGCGAGGCGGACTTGCGCCTGCCGCCGCAAATGGGGCAAATGAAATCGCGGTAAAACTGTTTCTGGATCATCAGATTTCATTTACCCAAATTGGAAGTCTTGTCCGCACTGCAATGGAAAATCAGCCGGATGTTGAAATTACATCCGTTGATGATATTTTAAATGCAGACCGAACCGCGCGCGATTTTGTTTTGCAGGCGGTCGGTCAGTTATGAGGTGATACACATTACACAGGTGATATTGGTCATTGTCGCGATTCTTCTGTTTGGCTTTATTATTTTTATTCATGAGTTCGGTCACTTCTTTATGGCGAAGCTTTCCGGTATCCGTGTAAATGAATTTGCAATCGGCATGGGGCCGACGCTTCTTCATTTTACCCGGGGAGAAACAAAATACGCTCTTCGCGCCTTTCCGATCGGTGGTTTTTGTGCGATGGAGGGGGAAGATGAAGAAAGCGAAGATGACCGTGCATTTAATAACAAACCGGTGTGGAAACGCATTCTTGTCGTTATAATGGGCGCCGTGATGAACATCATCCTTGGATTAATTATTATGATGATTATTCTGGGTCAGCAACCGGCTTTCAGTTCCACAACGATCGCGGAATTTACGAAAGGCTCTGCCACGCAGGCGGCGGGCTTAAAGGCCGGAGATGTTTTCACCAACATTGACGGTTATAAAATTCACGGTGACCGCGACCTGAGCTTTGCGCTTTCAACAGCGAATCCCGCGAAAGTCGACATTCAGGTTTTACGCGGCGGCAAACCAGTGGAATTTAAAGATGTTAAGTTTAATACGAAGGCAGTGAATGGAAAAAACATCCTTTCGCTTGACTTCTATGTTCAGCCCATCCGCAAGAATATTGGCACACTGATTACAAAGTCGGTACAGGATACCGTTTCCACCGTGCGTATGATCTGGTACAGCCTGATTGGCCTTATAACCGGTAAATATGGGTTCAATGATATTGCGGGCCCTGTAGGGGCTGCTAACGCAATTGGAGAAGCTGCCTCCATTGGCTTGCAGCAGAATTTTATGGCTGCGTTTAATAATATTTTAATGATGATGATGATGATCACCGTCAACCTTGGCGTTGTGAATCTGTTGCCGCTGCCTGCGCTGGACGGCGGCAGGCTGGTGTTTTTAATTGTAGAGGGTATTCGCCGCAAGCCGGTCAATCCAAAGTATGAAGGCTGGGTGAACGCGGCAGGATTCTGCCTTCTTATCGGCCTGATGGTGATTATTACCTTCAGTGATATTTTAAGATTGGTGACAGGAAAAGGATTGGGAGCTTAATGAGAAAATCAAGGACAGTTTTCGCTGGTGGTCTTCCCATCGGCGGCGGCTCAAAAATATCGGTGCAGTCCATGCTGAACGTTCCCTCAGGCAATGTTGAAGGCAGCGTCAGGCAAGCTGTCGCACTGGAAAAGGCCGGGTGTGATATCATTCGCGCCGCAATACCCGATTTGGAAGCGGTAAAGCTGATTCCGGCCATTAAAAACGCAGTGAGGATTCCGCTTGTTGCGGATATTCATTTTGATTATCGCCTGGCGCTTAAATCGGTTGCCGCCGGAATTGATAAAATTCGGATTAATCCTGGCAATATCGGTTCAGATGACCGTGTAAAGGCGGTTGCGGATGCTTGCCGTGCAAATAAAATTCCAATTCGAATCGGTGTAAATTCCGGTTCCCTGGAAAAAGAAATCCTTGCGAAATACGGCAGCCCGACTCCCGAGGCGCTGGTAGAAAGCGCTTTGTACCACGCTTCACTTCTTGAAAAATTTGATTTTTACGATATCGTACTTTCCATAAAGTCTTCTGATGTAAATACTATGATCCGCGCCTATGAACTGGCGGCTCAGTTCTGCGATTATCCTCTGCACCTTGGTGTAACCGAAGCGGGTACCGAGAGGATGGGGCTGGTCAAGTCCGCAATCGGAATCGGGTCGCTTCTGCAGAAAGGCATCGGCGATACCATCCGGGTTTCTTTAACCGCCGACCCGGTGAAAGAAGTTGAAGCAGGTTTTGACATTCTAAAAGCGCTCAATTTGAACACGAACAGTGTTCAGTTTATTTCCTGTCCTACCTGCGGCAGAACACGGATCGACTTAATTGGAATTGCTAACGAGGTGGAGAGACGCCTTTCCAACTGTAAAAAAAACATTAAGGTCGCAGTTATGGGCTGTGCCGTAAACGGACCCGGGGAGGCCCGCGAAGCCGATATCGGAATCGCAGGCGGAGATGGAGTTGGACTTATCTTTAAAAAAGGGGAAATTATCCGTAAAGTTCCCGAAAACGAATTGATAGAAAGTTTAATGCAAGAGATAGATAAACTGTAAAGGATGAATACCCGGTGAAAACTTTTGGCGATTTTTTTGGCACTTACATAGAGGTTTCGAAACTGCCGCTGCCCGTTCGTGACGGTTCGATTTCTTCTTTGCAAATTGATACAGGTAACCGAATTATTACAGCTGAAGTGGCGTTTCCATCACTGGTGGAGCGCCGCGTGCTTTATGATGTGGAAAAAAGCATTGCGGCATGTAAAGCGCTTAAGCTTTCCAAAGCGACCATCCTGCCAAAATTTCCGACTGACAGTTTCAGCGTGGATTATTATCAAAGTCTGGTTCTGGAACTGAAGCGCCGTGAAGCAAGTGTGAACGGAACCCTGACGGATTCCAGCGTACGCGTGGAAAACGGAAAAATGATTATTTCACTCACACATGGCGGAGCAGATATTTTGCTGTCACGCCGCGTTGACCGCCTTCTTTCAAAACTGATTAACGAAGAATTTGGTGTGAATTTGAATGTGGAGTTCGACGGCACCCTTTCCATTGACAGCGGAAGTCCTGTATATATTGAAAAACAAAAAAAGCAGCAGGAGACGATTCGGCGCGAAGCGGTGATGGAAGAAGTGTCGACCTATGAAGCAAGCATAAACCGTAAGTTTCCGCCCAAAACAATCAGTGTACGCAGCGGTGAAACGCTTCTGCCCTCGATTATTCCGGAAAGCGTCCGTGAGCTTTACGGCCGCGCGTCAAAAGCCAAACCAACCCCCATCAGCAAGGTTACCCCGGACATTGGCAGCGTGACAATTTGGGGCGAAATTTTCTCCATTGAGGAAAAGATTACCCGTGACCAGCAAAGAAAGATCATAACGATCAATATCACTGATTATACCGGTTCCATGACGCTCAAAATTATTGAATTGATTTCTCAGTGCAAAATGCTGGATACGCTCAGTAAAGGGATGTCCGTTGTTGTGCGCGGCGATGTGGAATACGATAAATATGACCATGAAATTGTTCTTCGCCCCAAGAGTATCTGTACTGCGGAGCAGGTCAAAGTGGTTGATAACGCGGAAGTCAAGCGGGTGGAATTGCACCTGCACACCAATATGTCCAGTATGGACGGGGTAAACTCGGCCGGTGACCTGATTAAGCGCGCCGCCGAGTGGGGGCAGCCCGCAATTGCCATCACCGACCACGGTGTTGCGCAGGCTTTCCCGGATGCAATGAACGCAGCCAATGACCTGAAAAAGAAAGGCAAGGAGATTAAGGTTATCTATGGGCTGGAAGCTTATTTTGTAAATGATCTGGTTCCGGCCGTTAAAGGGGAATCGACAAAAACGCTTCAGGACGAATTTATTTCCTTTGATATTGAAACCACAGGATTAAGCGCGAATAAAGACCGAATTACGGAGATTGGCGCGGTCAAGGTGAAGAATGGAGAAATTATCGACAGCTTTGATACCTTTGTAGACCCGAAGATGCCGATTCCCGCAAAAATTACGGAGCTTACCGGAATTACAAACGAAATGGTAAAAGGAGCGCCGCCGGAGAAAGAGGCAATCGAGGCTTTTTACCGTTTTTGTGGTGAGGACGCTGTTTTGATTGCACACAACGCTGATTTTGATACCTCGTTTATCCGCGTGGCGGCACAGCGCAGCGGAATGGAATTTTCCTATACATACGTCGATACCGTCCCTATGTGCCGTTCCATGCTGAAGGATATCAAAAACTGTAAGCTTGACACGGTTGCGAAGTATTTGAAGCTTGACCCATTTAATCACCATCGTGCAAGTGACGATGCCACTGTGCTGGGCAAAATCTTCATTGCGCTTATCGCCCGTTTGCAGGAAGATACGCAGGCGAAAACGGTAATGGATATCAATACTTCTTTAGCGGGCAGTGACCCGAAAAAAATCAAATCCTACCATCAGATTATTTTGGTGAAAAATAAAGCCGGTCTGAAAAACTTGTACAAGCTGATTTCAAAGGCTCATTTGAATTATTTTTACAGAAATCCCCGTATTCCAAAGAGCGAACTGATTAAGCACCGTGAAGGGCTGATTCTTGGCAGCGCGTGCGAAGCGGGAGAACTTTACAGGGCGATTACCAACGCACAGCCGTGGGAAACGCTGTGTGAAATCGCAAGCTTTTATGATTACCTTGAAATTCAGCCGCTTGGCAACAATCAGTTTATGGTACGGGAAGGGCTGGTTCCCGATGAAGAAAAACTGCGTGAATTCAACCGGACAATTATAAAGCTCGGTGAAAAGCTGCACAAACCCGTTGTTGCCACCTGTGATGTCCATTTTATGGATCCGAAGGATGGGGACTACCGCAAAATTCTGATGGCGGGGCAGGGCTTTACCGACGCCGACACGCAGGCGCCGCTCTATATGCGAA
>JAEWBE010000079.1 GCA_023391275.1 Bacillota bacterium
GGATTATCCCTTCCTTGCAGGCTACATGAAATACATAAAGGAGGAGCTGGACAAATGAAGGCAGTTATTGTTGAAATAAAAGGCCGCGATGTCGCAGCTCTGACGAATGAAGGCTGTGTAATAAAAATTAAGAACGAGGATTACTCGGTCGGGCAAGTCGTTGAAATTAAGGCGCAGACATCAAAAAGCCTCGCAAAAATCATCGCTTGGGCTGCTTCCGCGGCAGCGGCGATTGTGCTGATCGGTGTATCTTCCTGGGCATACTTGTCGCCTTATACCTATGTCAGTCTGGATGTAAATCCTTCCATTGAATACTCAGTGAACCGATTCGACCGTGTTTTAAGCGTTACTGCGGTAAATCACGATGGCGAAGAAATTCTGGTGAAGTTAAATTTACAGTATAAACCTATTGATGAAGCAGTAAAGGAAACGGTCGACCAAATCAGCCTTAAAGGCTATTTTAAAGGAACAGATCCCGGTGGAATCATGATTTCCACTTCCAGCAAAAATCAAAAGGATGCGGAGCAGCTCGCAAAAGATTTACAGACTACCGCGGAAGAAGAAACCAAAGACACCGCCACCCCTGTTGAAGTGGAATCGGTTAGCGTGGGGTTGGCCCGTGTTCAGGAGGCCCGCACGCTGGGTACTACTCCGGGAAAATTGAATCTGGTACAAAAATTGCAGGCCAGTTCAGCGGCACCGGATGATATCAAGGTGGAAGACTGGCTGAAAAAACCTGTGAAAGAAATTATGAAGGCAATCAAGCAGAATAAACAAACGGCCAAAACGACCGATCAGCAGGATACCGACGACGAGGATGTTTCTTCGAGTTCAACCGGTTCATCGGGGACAAACGACTCCGGGAGTGAAGCTGTGTCGAGCGCCGCACAGTCGAAGTCCACTGGTTTAGCGATCGGAAAAACAAAGAATGCAGCTAGTTCTTCAACCTCCAGTACTGTTTCTTCCAGCTCAACGGTAAGCAGTGCCGCCGCAAGTTCAAAAGTAACCGGAAAACCCGATGCATCTTCGGAAGAAACAACGGATTCTTCCAAGACAAACGGAAAATTCGATGACGCCAAACAAAATACAAATGAAGGCAAAGGCAAAAGCAAAAGTAAATAAACCATTCAGATATTCGGCGGATAACTGGTAGCAGTGCGCCGAATATAGCATGACAAAAAGAAGCCGGGCTGCGTGCCCGGCTTCTTTTTGTCATGAGAAAAAATCCTGTTGACATCGGACATGGCAAGAATAATAGTTTTTAAATAAATGGGCAAGATATTTTAATGAGATTGTTAAAACTTATACAGGATTCTTGAATTGACTTGAAAAATCAAAAACAGTGTGATAATATAATAACTAACAAGATATTGTTAGTTTTTTAACAAACACTTGAAAAATATAATCTGGTTGGAGGAATAATTATGGCACGTTTTACGTTACCCAGAGACATTTACTATGGCCCGAATGCCATCAGCGAGTTGAAGAACCTGAAAGGCTATAAGAAAGCCTTTATTGTTACCGGCGGTCATTCCATGAGAAAGACAGGCTTCCTTCAAAAATTGGAGGATGTCCTGAAAGAAACAGGTCTTGAAACCCGTATTTATGACGGGGTCGAGCCGGATCCTTCCATCGAAAGAGTGTTTGACGGCGCAAAGGCAATGCGTGAGTTTGAGCCTGACGTAATCGTGGCAATCGGCGGCGGTTCGCCAATGGATGCCGCGAAGGCAATGTGGGTGTTTTATGAATATCCGGAGAAAACCTTCGAAGATATTAAAAATCCTTTCACTATGCCCAAGCTCAGAAAAAAAGCAATCTTTGCCGCGATTCCTTCCACCAGCGGCACTGCTTCCGAGGTAACGGCGTTCTCCGTAATTACTGATTATTCCACCAATATTAAATATCCTCTCGCTGATTTTGAAATTACTCCGGATATCGCAGTTCTGGACACCGATATTCCGCTGACCATGCCGAAGGTGCTTACCGCTCATACCGGTATGGATGCTTTAACCCATGCAATCGAGGCATATGTTGCTTCCGCCCGTTCCGATTTTTCGGATCCTCTCGCAATCAAGGCGATTTCCGATATTTACGACAGCATCGTTGATTCCTATAATGGCGACGTGGAAGCCCGCGGAAAAATGCACATTGCCCAGTGCCTGGCCGGCATGGCGTTTTCAAACGCGCTGCTTGGAATTGCGCACAGCCTTGCTCATAAAACCGGCGCTGTGTTCCACATCCCTCACGGCTGCTGCAACGCCATCCTTCTTCCCAGTGTCATTCAATACAACTCCAGAGTCTGCATGGAACGGTACGCACAGATTGCAAGGGCAATCGGTCTGCCGGGCGCAACGGACAAGCAGCTTACCAATTCCCTTGTTGACGCGGTGCGTGCTCTGAATCAAAAGCTCGGAATTGCGCAGACCTATCAGGAAAATGGCGTCAGCGAAGAAGATTTCAAGGCACATTGCAAAGAGATTGCGGAAAATGCAGTCGGAGATCCCTGCACCGGTTCCAACCCGAGAGCAACCGATGCGGAGAACATGTTAAAAGTTCTTACCTGCGCTTTCTACGGCGAAGATGTCAATTTCTAATAGTTACTTTAAATATTTCCCCAAAGAACAGGAAAAGACCGTTTCAGCTTAGCGCTGGAACGGTCTTTTTCGATAAGAGGTATTTTTTATTTTACGTACTTTTTGATGATGACCGGATCAGGGGAGACCATGTCGAGCTCGGACTGCTGAATGACGAAATCAGGGTAGCCCAGCGCACCCATTTCCTCCAGATCAAGTCCTTCAATTTCTGTTTCCGGCTTCACCCTGAGCCCCCATACTTTATGGAGGAATTTAAACCAGACATAGGAGAGGCCGAAGCCCCAAACAATCAGGACTGCAACAGTAATCATCTGTGCGGCGAACTGGCCGGCATCTCCGTAGAACAGGCCTTTTACGCCACCGGCGACTCCGTTGATGCCATCGCCGTAAGTTCCGTCGGCAAACAGACCAAGGGAGATAACGCCCCAAACGCCGTTGACACAGTGGACGGAAATTGCTCCGACCGGGTCGTCAAGTTTCAGCTTGTTTTCAACAAAGGGAACAGAAACGCATACCAGAATACCGGCGATTGCCCCAATTATGAAGGCCCAGATGCCGTTTACGAAAGCGCACGGTGAGGTAATCGCAACCAATCCCGCAAGCGCGCCGTTGCATGTCATGGACGGGTCCGGCTTGCCATATTTAATCCACATGAAGAACATTGCCACCAAACCGCCGATTGCACCGGCAATCATGGTATTCGTTGCGACCACGGCGAGCCTGAAGTCGCCCGCGCTGAGCGTGGAACCCGCGTTAAACGAGAACCAGCAGAAGAACAGGACAATGGTACCGACGATCGCCATTGGAATATCGTGGCCCGGGAAGGCTCTTGCCGTGCCGTCTTTCTTAAACTTGCCAATTCTGGGGCCAATTACGATTGCGCCGGCCAAAGCCATCATGCCGCCCATTGAGTGCACCACTGCGGAGCCTGCGAAGTCTACCGCGCCATGGCCCAGGCCGAAAGTCTTGCCAAGGGTGGACATCCAGCCGCCGCCCCACATCCAGTTGCCGAACAGCGGGTAGTAAATCATTGACACAAAGAAGGAGGAAATGACTACTGCGGAGTACTTTACACGTTCCGCCATCGCACCGGTTGGAATGGTAACGCTGGTATCCATGAATACCATCTGGAAGAAGAA
>JAEWBE010000064.1 GCA_023391275.1 Bacillota bacterium
CTTCTCATCTGCACGGATGGTCTGACCAATTATGTTGATGCCGAGCAAATCTACCAGCTTTCCAAAGACCTGGATGCGAATGCTATGACAGATAAGCTGATAACGCTAGCGAAAGACAGTGGAGGCGGCGATAATATCACAGTTGCCATTGTCGAAAACTAACTGTTGATAGGAGTTGATTTGTATGGATAAATATACGGGTAAAAGGCTTGACGGACGATACGAAATACATGAATTGATCGGAGTCGGCGGCATGGCGGTGGTCTACCGTGCTTATGACATCATCGATGACCGTATTGTTGCGATTAAAATTTTAAAAGATGAATTTTTAGGCAACGACGAATTTATCCGGCGATTTAAAAATGAATCCAAGGCGATTGCGGTACTCTCACACCCTAATATTGTGAAAGTTTACGACGTTAGTTTTGGCGACAGAATTCAGTATATCGTTGAGGAATTTATTGACGGAATCACTTTAAAAGACTATCTTGACCAGCAAAAGGAGATAAAATGGAAAGAGGCAATCCATTTTACCGTTCAGATTCTGCGTGCTTTGCAGCATGCCCATGAAAAAGGAATTGTACACCGTGACATAAAACCTCAGAATATAATGCTGCTTCAGGATGGCACCATAAAAGTGACGGATTTTGGGATTGCCCGTTTTTCCAGGAATGAAACACGCACTATGACGGATAAGGCAATTGGTTCCGTCCATTATATTGCACCCGAACAGGCAAGGGGGGATTTAACGGACGAAAAGGCCGATATTTACTCTGTTGGTGTAATGCTTTATGAAATGATTACCGGCCGTCTTCCCTTTGAAGCCGACAATGCTGTTTCCGTCGCGATTATGCAGCTGCAGGCCGACCCGAAGCCGCCGAAAGAAATCAATCCCGCGATTCCTGACGGTCTGGAAGAAATCACCTTAAAAGCAATGCAGAAAAATCCTGTGCAAAGGTATCAGTCCGCCGCGGAAATGCTGCGCGATATTGAGGCTTTCCGCCGAAATCCCAGCATTAGCTTTCAATATAAATATTTTGTGGATGAAAAACCGACAAAGTACATTGATGCTATTAATACGGTAAAAAATGCGGAACAACCCGCATACAACGATAATTATGAGTATGAAGAGGAATTGGACAGAGCAACTCCCAAAAAGAAGAAGTCGGTTGCTGTTTTGGTGATTGCCGGGATAGCCGCCGCGTTCCTGATTGTTGCAATCGGCTTTGGTATTGCCGCGCTGTTCCACAGCTTCAATAGCGGGGCCAGCGATGTAACTTTACCCAAATTTGTGGGGAAGACCCTCACAGAGGTGCAGCAGAATAAGGACTATCAGAATTTTAAATTTGTGACGGAAACTCAAAACGATGCAACACAGAAAGCCGGCATCATTTTAAGCCAGAACCCAAAGGAAGGCACTGTGGTGAAGGCCAATGCTCAGATAACCCTTGTGGTGAACGGCGGGGGCAAGACGATTGCCTTACCCGATTTGTCAAATCACACGCAGGATGACGCAATTGCACAGCTGAATCAGCTGAATCTGAAATCTGAAGTTTATCCTGTTGAGGACGATAAAACGCAGGAAGGTTATGTAAAAAACACTGACCCTGCTGCCGGGACCCAGGTGGTTGAGGGAGGATCAACGGTAATCAAGGTGTATGTGAGCACTGGAACTTCCGGGGAACAGATAGCTGTTCCTCCTGTAATCGACCAAACGCTGGATGACGCCAAGACGGCGATTATTGCGGCCGGTCTTACGGTCGGTGAAGTAACAACCCGGGACGACAGCGGCAAGGCGAAAGATACTGTTCTGGAAACCAGCCCCTTACCGGGAGTAAAGGTTGCTAAGGGCAGCGCGGTAAAATTGGTGGTCAGTTCAGGTAACCAGTCCGAAAAAACGATTACCGTATTTGTGCAGCTTCCGAAGGAAGTTCAGCACGATATTGAGCTTAAGGCATATTTGGGCAATGAGCTGCAGCCGGTGAAAACGGTAAATCCGTCCTACAATGATATTTTCCAGATGACCTTTAAGGGAACAAGCGGGCAAAAGCAATTGATCGTTGAATTGGATGGGAATAAGTATAATGTATTCAATTTAAACTTTGACACCGGGACCGCAAGTCTGGTGGAAAGTTATCCGTATTCATCAAGCAGCAGTTTGGGCAGCGAGGTTCCGAGCGGCGCGATTACACCCTCCGACTGATGAGTATGAGTATGGAAAATGGATTGATCGTAAAAGGAATCGGCGGCTTCTATTATGTGGAAGCCGCCGGTACAATATTTGAATGCAAAGCCAGGGGCATTTTCCGCAAAAATAAAATAACCCCTTTTGTCGGCGATCACGTTACAATCAGCCTTGAGGAAGACGGTACCGGTTCGATTGAGGAAATTTTGCCGCGCCGGAACTTTTTAATCAGGCCGCCGGTCTCAAACATCGACCAGCTGGTGATTGTTGTATCTGTCTGTGACCCTGTTCCGAGCACTCTGATTATTGATAAAACGATTGCGGCAGCGGAAGATAAGGGGATTGAGCCGATTTTGGTTATTTCCAAATCCGATTTACAGGATGCGGAATGGCTGCGGCAGATTTACGCCAAGACTGGGATTCCGTATTACTCCATTTCGTCTGCTACAGGCGAAGGAGTAGGTGAAATCCGGGAGCTGCTGCGCGGCAAAATCACTGCGTTCACCGGGAATTCCGGTGTGGGCAAATCCTCGCTTCTCAATTGCATTGATGACAACCTTCATTTGCCGACCGGGGAAATCAGCCAGAAACTTGGCCGGGGGCGGCACACAACGCGGCAGGTGGAACTGATTAAACTACCCGGGGAAGCGTATGTTGCTGACACGCCCGGATTTTCATCCATTCAGATGGAGCGCTACGATATGGTGAATAAGGAAAATCTGCAGTACTGCTTCCGCGAATTTGCGCCGTATCTGAATCAATGTAAGTTTTCTTCCTGTGCGCATATCTGTGAAAAGGGCTGCGCGGTGATTCAGGCGGTGGACGAAGGGATTATCAGCACATCCCGGCACAAAAACTATGTTACAATGTACAATGAAGTAAAAGACGTTAAGGAATGGAATACAAAATGAAAAAATGTGTGATTATTGGTTCCGCGCCCTGTGAAAATGACGATGCTTTTTCGGAGCTTGACCGGGAAGATTCATTTGTCATTTGTGCGGACGGCGGACTGAATATTGCGCTTCAGCATAATATAACCCCGGATTTGATTATCGGCGACTTTGATTCGATTCAAGGCAATCTCCCCGAAAATATCGAGACAATTAAATTGCAGATTGAAAAAGATGATACCGATATGATGGCTGCTGTGCGAACCGGTCTGCAAAGGGGATTTCGTGATTTTATGCTCCTCGGCGCGCTCGGCGGGCGTTTTGACCATTCGTTCGCCAATCTTTGCGCGCTGCAATATCTTGCCGGTCAGGGCTGTAAAGCCATGATATCCGGCAAAGGCTGCCGCATCTTTCTGCTGAGCGGCGGCAGGCTGACACTAAGTATGCTGAAGGGCAAAACCGTTTCCGTGTTTCCGTTCGGCGTGCCTTCCTGTACGGTAACCTATGAAGGGTTGAAGTATCCGCTGACGGAAGTTCGCCTTTCCGCAGACTACCCTTTGGGGGTCAGTAACCTGATTCTGGGTGATGAAGCCAAAATTATTGTTCATGAAGGAAACGCCTTAATTATTGTATTGACATAATCGCACCAAATAAACCTTACCTGAATATAATGGGATAAGACAAAAGAGATAACTGTTTTATTTCGGTGAGGTGGTGTTCTGAATGCGGTGCAGGAAGGATTCTTTTGTAGGCCGGTATGCGGTTGCATTTGGGATTGGGCTGGTTATCTCTTGTTTTTGCCCGACGGGA
>JAEWBE010000084.1 GCA_023391275.1 Bacillota bacterium
TTTTTTTAGAATGATGGTAGCTTGTAGCTTGACCGACAAATTGGAATCTGCAAGATGATACTCATCCCTATGCGCTATTGAATTGCAAGCAATTCGATATACCCTCTCGATCCAATTGGCTCAAGCTGTATGCGAGGATTTGTCTTATCCCAAGAATACCCTATAACGGATGGATCATATTTTTTGATGGAATACCAAATCTCCTCAATTGCCTGGCAGTAATCTTCCTCTGCAAACGGCTCACCTTGGAACATGAGATACTTGGCGGCAGGCAGTTCAATCACATCTAATCCTTCCGGTATGATGCCATCGAAGTCGGCCGTTAATTCAACGCCCTGCACATACTCCGATGTCCCCGGCGCCCTGTATAAGGGTGGCAGCCAGAGACAGACGGGCTCACCACTGATTGATTTAATACTCTGAAGCAGTCCCCATACATCACAGCCAACTTCTTCGCAATAGGTAAAATAGTCTGACGCTCTTACACCTCTTTTGATCATGACCTTCCGCGCTGGCTTCTCAATGACCTGAATAAATACGTTTTTCAAGTTGTTCATAACAGATCTCCTTTCAATTTTCCTGAACTTGACGCCATATGGGGTAAAAAGATACAGCGGAATGGGCCTTAAAGCATATTCACGAGGATTACAGCCAAACTCACGGAAGAACGCCCGTTGATATCCGTCTACGCTGCAAAATCCCATCTCAAAGGCAACATCAATGATTTTGCATGGATGATCACGTAATATTAATGCCGATTTTGATAAGCGGAGCTTACGAATGTAATCGGATAGCGTCAATCCAACATGTTGCGTGAATAAGCGATAGGAATACCAAGGAGAAAACAACGATACCCGTGAAATATCGGCTAACGTTATATTTTCACGGAAATGGACTGCAATATAATCCTGCATACGCTGAACGGCTTCGATTTGTTCCTGCATATCTTTCACCTCCCAACATGATTATAGAAAAATAGGAAAGAATCATCTCGACTATTTTTGCAAAGCTGTCTGTAATGAAAGTTTAATCAAAAAAAGCAGTTATATCTTTAGCCCATAAGTACCTTTGGGTCAAAGCCGTGTGGGTAGATTGCTTCACCGCTGTCTCTGTTTTCATAAACCTGATACCACATATCCGCAATCGTATCAGGGTCATTTTCTTTGCCAATACCGTAACCAATTTGCACAGCAATGGAACGGTTTGCTACGAGAATTCCTTTCGGCAGCAGTTCGGTGGTAAGATTGGTCAAATAATTACGCAGACCGGCCATAGCGATACCGGCATTTCCCATCATCGGAATAGGATGAAATGCAGACAAGCCTGTGGTGAACAATAAAGAGCCCTCACCCCGTGCTATCATATCGGGGACAACATGATTCACAATGTTGATTGCGCTCATAACCTGACTTTCAAAATGATAGAGGACACTTTCCGGCGTCATTTCCAAAACAGATGCAGGCGGATAGTCCCATGTAAGCGGGCTAAACTCCAGTACGTCAATTGTGCCGTACTTAGCTTTGATATCAGCCAGTGTTTTCACAATATCTTCCTTCTTACTTATATCCGCCGGGAACGCAGTGGCCTCTACAGATATATCTTTCAGTTCATATGCCATTGCTTGCAGCTTTTCCGCATTCCGGGCAACAAGCGCGATCTGAAAACCTTCCTTGCCAAATCTTTTAGCAAGAGAAAAGCCCAAATTTTTTCCGGCACCTATTATAGCTATTGTTTTCATTGTCGTTACCATCCTTTCAAATAATCTTGACAATCAGACTATATCATGGTAACTTTACATTGTAAACTACGCAAATTATTTACACTAGCTTTACTCTTATATACTTAATTAATTGGAGAATATTATATGGAGCCATTAAATGATATCGTCTGTGTGAAGTCAATCAGAAAGATTATGGAGATATTTGGGGGTAAATGGTCTTTTCTTGTTATGGGAGAACTTCATGGCGGAGCAAAACGTTTTAATGAACTTGGACGTTCCTTGGGCATCAGTACCAAATCTCTTTCAGACACCCTGAAAATGATGGAAGAAAACAAAGTAATCCAGCGCACCGTACAGGCGACAACCCCGGTGACAGTGGAATACTCCCTGACTGAAAAAGGCCGCGATTTTGAAAAAGTATTCTATGAAATGAGGGAATGGGGTTCCAAATGGCTTAATGATGAACCCGCCACCGAAGAAAAGGGAGTATGATACAGATATAACCTGATGCTTATTTCCCGGCCTCCATAATGAAATCCTGCCTGAGCTTTTTCAGCTTCTTTATTCTTTCACCGAAATACTCCTCCGGCCAAGCGTGTTTATATTCAGGATTGTCGATTATCCCAAGTATTATCTCAATGCTGATCAGAAAATTGAATATAAATAGTTTAGGATAAAAGCTATCTTGCGAATAATCATCCAATACCTCCCTGACTAACTTTTCAAATTCAATAAAGGATTCCTCATTCCATTCTGCATTTATCCGTAGATAGTAAGCTAATTCATTATCCGAATCACAATATGCGATAAATTTTTTTAAACTGTTTTTCATAGTAACCATTGTCCCAACTATAAGTTATCTGTGTTTGCCTTCGATATCTTATTGCTAATCAAATTATATCAGATTATTAACCTATCTTCAACGAAAAGAAAGGAGCTTTCAGGCGGGGCGTTCTCCTTTATGTTTGGGTCAGTAAATTTCCCTAACAGCCAATTCCTGCTTTTTTTGCTTGACTGCAAAGCTGCCTCACAGGAATCGTATAGTTCTTTCCGTCTTTTATGAAATGTGTGCCACATTGCCTAAATTCAAAATGTGTATTCGCATTGATGCACTGTTGCCTGAGCGATAGAACCCAGTCATAGTTCAAGGGCCGTGCATGATAATCCGATTCACCGCCAGCTACTACAAGTTCTATATCCACCAGATATTTTTCTATATGAACCTGCTCTATAAGTGGCTGACAAATAACGTTTTTATGTTTGATTGGCAGCTTACTGAAAATAGCTAATCTCAAATCAGCCATGTTTTGATTTTCTATGGTACAGCCCACCGTTACATTTTCATATCCATTTCCCCAATCCTCGGGGGCACAGTCGGCAAAACGTTCAATGCGCTTTGTTAAAAATACAAAGTGCAAATCAGAGCGCTCTCTTATCATCTTCCAGCAGTCATCTCTCCATGCATCCGCATCAGCCAGCAAGAAATCGGAAGAAAAGCAAAGATACACAACTTGTCCTGATTTAATTTTATATTCATCTTTTTTATTCTTCTCAACAGGAGCGAAAAATTTATCTGTTTTTACGATATTATTTGTGTCAACACCGCGCTTATAATCGCCCTTGTGAATATAGCAAAACTTGCAGCCTTCGCTATATTTATGACAGCCCCGCCATGGATTCCACATAGACATAATTTAGAACCTTGACCTTTCATAGTTGTATGGAATGCTGCTTCCAACAACTACATCCTCTACTTTTTCAATGATCAGCCAGTCATCCATATTGCCCTGATGGTCAAAAGCCAAGGGTGGTTCAATCACTTTTACATCCGAGAACTCAACAAGGCACAGGCACTTTTTATGCCAACGGACTTTTTGTTTATCTGTTAAATTAAGTTTTGATTGATTGTCTGCAAGAGTTTTTTCAATTTCGGCATCCGTAAGTTTTACATAATTTTGTACGGACTTTACGGTTGCATAAGCAGAAATTTCGGCCGTGCCTTTCTCCATAAAATAGAGAATTTCACTTTCAAATACGCGGCTATGCGGAATTTTCCTTCCTGCCGCACCCCTTATGGCCATTGTGGTTATTCCGCTTAAAATTTTATCCAGCCCACGTTCTCCTCGTTTTCCGGTATTATCGCAATATACTAAATGTACCATTTATGCTTTGATCCTTTCCTGTATATAAACTGTTGAAAGCTATTTTTTGTTAGGCTTTCGTTTAATCATTAATAATTTTTCCATGTCTGAAAATAGTGTTGTATCGGTTAATTCAAACATCATCCATTTCCCGTCATGGTATGTTATAGATTCATCATAAATCTTTTGTACTTTTAATGAATAGTTATTCCTATTCGCTTCAAATTTAGCTCTTTCATCTTTGCCGAATATAAGCATAAAACCAAAAACATTTTCTTTAGCATATAAAGCACATAGAGATTTACCGCCTCTGCGATATTTATACTCATACGTCCACTTTTTCCCGCCGCTATTCCAATTTCGTTCAAAATCATATTTTGATTCAATTAAATCACATAATTGAGTCCAAACTTCAAACAAAGGTTTTCCGATTAAGGCAATCATTTCTTCATTAGTAGGTGCTTTTTCAAGCATGGCTCATCCCTCCGATTCGTTGTCCATCTTTAATATCATTTTCATATTTATATAAATAATTAGAATTGGCTATCAATAAAAATTATTGAGTTTTATTATACCAAAATAATCTTAATAATTCTACTCTGGTAAGCCATTTTATGCCATTTTATATGTTGCAAAAAACACTTAGATCCAACCTGGCTTGAAGTCCCAGGACAAGATCGGTGTGGCCTAACGGACGCACAGAAAAATAAGGAAACGGAGCGATAGCGAACATGACGCAACATGAGGGGCGAGGCACCGACTTGGAGGCAAGTTGATATTATTCGGATATACATATATAATTATTGTAATATTTAGCGGTGAGTGATATTATGCCTGGTTATATATTTCGGTTCAAGAGACTGCAATCAGATGGGGTATTTCAGGACCTAGAATACAAAAACTCTGTGCAGAAAACAGAATTACGGCGTAGTCCGGTCTGGCCGTTCAGGCCATTGGCAATCGCTGTTCAAGAAACCGACGTACTAAATAAATTTTTACACTTCTATACTGGTTCCACATTGAAGCAGTACAATGAATATCATTTAACATCGATATTCATATTGTTTAGAATATTATAAGTAAATATGGCACGGAAAGGGTGAACAAATATGAAATTAAAGTCAATGAGTTGCATATTCCCAGCAACAAATATTGAAACAACGGGTAATTATTACGAAACAAAACTTGGGTTCCGGCAGGTCAAATATCTTTCGACGCAAGAGCCCCACATCTGCCTATACCGAAAATCGTCCGCTCCTTAAATGTCACCGATTATGCAAACAAAGATCAAGTGATTTGAGCAAAGCAAATGCAATTTCATATCCACTCCATAAAAGAGTGTTATATTAAAAAGGGAGGTGCTGCTATGGCAACTTTACTCATCGTAGAAGATGATAAAAAAACAAATGAGGCTGTCTGCGAATATTTGAAACCTGCGGGCCATGAGGTGATTCCGGCCTATGACGGCGCACAGGCTTTGCAGATTTTCGGTCAGGGCGGAATCGACCTTATAGTATTGGACATCATGCTGCCAAAAGTTACGGGACTTGCTGTCTTGCACGAAATCCGCAAAACATCCTCTGCACCTATTTTGATGCTGACGGCCATTGAGGACGAATACACACAGGCCATGAGCTTTGATGAGCAGGCTGACGATTATATTACGAAGCCGTTTTCTATGGTTTTGCTGGGAAAGCGAATTACGGCGCTTCTGCGCCGGAGCGGGCAGACAAAGACGCCAGATGTAATGACCTTTGAAGATGTCACCGTAAATTTTTCCGGGTATAACGCCAGTGACAAGGACGGGAAAATCGACATTACCCCCAAGGAGATCGATCTGATGAAACTGCTGATTGAGCATAAAGGATTGGTGTTGACGCGTTCGCAAATATTGGACGACCTGTGGGGCGATGATTCCCCCATTGTCGACCGAACTATTGACACCTACATTAAAAATCTGCGAAAAAAGCTGCGTCTGGATTGTATCATTACTGTTAAGGGGATCGGCTATAAATACGAGGTAAACCAATGAACCGATTGAAAATATTTCCTAAAACTTTCTTTTACACGCTTGCGATGATGATTTTTATCGTTATCGTTGCCCATGTCTTGTTCTATTTTCTCGCACCCAGTATGGCTTTTGCATTGGGTGCGGCGGATACTACCATTGAACTCAACATGGCGATTTCCACTCAACAAATTATTTTGGAGACTATCAAAAAAGTATTCCCAATCTCTTTTGCCTGCTGTGTACTGCTGTCTGTGGTCTGTTCACTGCTGTTTTCCCGGACATTCACTGTTCCAATCAAGCACATTTCTGATGTGACGGGAAAAATGGCCGCATTGGACAAAACCGCTGTTTGCGACCTGCACTCTCAGAATGAAATCGGCGTTTTAGCGGAGAACGTGAATATGCTGTACAAAAACCTCTTGTCTACCATTGAGAACTTGGAGCTTGAAAAAGAACGCGTCCATGAAAGCGAAAAATCAAAGGTGGATTTTCTGCGGGTAGCTTCACATGAGCTGAAAACCCCTGTCACTGCCCTGAACGCTATACTGGAAAACATGATTCTCGGTGTTGGAAAATATCGGGATTACGGCACCTATCTGCCGGAATGCAAGGAAATGACAGAGCAGCTGTCTGTAATGATTCACGACATTCTTGAAACCTCAAAGGCTGGTCTTTCGTCTGAAAACGAAACCGTTGTTGAAACCGACGTAGGAGAACTCATGGAAATTCTGTGTGAACCCTATCAGCTGATCGCAAAGACACATGGGGTCGTTTTTTCACTTGACCTGAAGGATCGCTTTTCAGCGGTGCTGGCCCCGCAGCTTTTCAGTAAGGCAATGTCCAACATTCTGGCCAACGGCGTAAATTACAC
>JAEWBE010000101.1 GCA_023391275.1 Bacillota bacterium
TAGGGATATAGCATACGGATCGCAAAGTGCAGGTCACCGCGGGCGATCAACTGCGCTTCATTTCCCAGCGTGCCCTGCACGATTTCCACCTTGACGCCGTTGTTTTCAAAAGTTTCTTTGAAAAAACCTTTTTTGTCCGCAACATATGCCCAATCGCTGGCGGCAATTTTTAGGGTTGGAAGTTTTTCAAGCGCGCCGGCCGCGGTTTCACCGGTAGAGGCTAAAGCCGCCGTGGAGGAAGCCTGCGAAGCGGACGCGGAGGCTCCCGAAATTGCAGTGCTGGAGGCAGTAGTCGGCTGGCCCGCGGCGCAACCCGTGAAAAGTACTGTAACCAGTCCGACGGCAATTGCCGCCGCAGAGATTCTTTTCTTCATGCTGTTACTCTCCTTTATTCTCTTAGTTGATTGGGATAACGACATTCCCCATGCGACAACTTCGCTGCCACATCCACAAAATTCGGATCTGCTTCAATTTCATAGGAAAGCCACACCTCCTGTGCCGCCTCTTTGTTTGCTACTCAGAGGCTCCTACATTGGCTTTTACACTTCATACTAAGTATATATGTTTATTATATATTCGATTTTTCGCTTTAACAATGGAATAAATTTTGGTTTACTATAGACGATATTTGCCCGTTTACCCGCACTCGAATTTTTACATGCGTCTGGACGGAACCAATTTGCCATCCAGAGGTGCTCCGAAAATTTTTTTCGGGATATAAAAACCGGTTCCTTTCCAAACGGAAAAGAACCGGTAAATGGTGTTAAAGAAGCAGGAAGTAATCACACCTTTGCTATAACAGCAGAAGGTTTGATCGTACCAGCGCTGACAGTAGAAGATGAAAAAGCGTTCTCTACAAATTTCAAAAAGTGTCGGGTTTACTTTACATATAAGTATCCAATAAACTGCGCTACGCTTAGCATTTCTTTTGACCTTCCAACATCAAAACTCGAATAGTTAATATCAGCACTAAGAGGGAGAGTTATCGAATTAATTTTAAGATTTCCTGCGTCAAGCATTGCCAACAGAAATCCAACATCTTTTACTATTTCACGCAAGTAATCCGAAGTCTTATAATTAACTACTACTTATGTTCTGCAGTATCAACCGTAATAACAGGAAGAGCCGCATAAATCCTGAATTTTCCAGTGATTCATGCGGCTCTTTGTGGTGAACCATATGGGATTCCAACCCCGGACTCTTGATTAAAAGTCAAGATAAAATTCAGCAATTCGCCTTTTCCCCGGCCTAGTATGACACTTTTACGACAGTTGTACTGAATTAATATACGTTTTATAGAATGCCATGTCTATTAGTTTTTAAGAGTATAAATGGACAATAGTTTGGTCAGTTGGCCCTTTCTTCGTATATTAAACATAATGCGAAGTTCGTTCTTGCCTTGAAAACACTAGTTTCTGAACTGCACAATATGCTTAATCTACGCAGTCTCTGTTGGCCTTATTTTATGGCTCAACAGCGATATATACATCCATATAAGAGATACCGTCTTTTTCATATTCTTTTTCAAAACAGGGCAAAACATCTTTCGTTTGCTTGTGAGGGATACCGTTTACTTCAATATATCGCATAAGTGTCTTATATTCATTCGAAATTAAAGAAAACGGTGCACTAAAAGGTTCCTTGATTATGATAATTGCATATTGCTTAAACAGGATATCCTGATTCGCTGAATCATAATGACAAATGAGATTATGGACAGCGGACATTTGTATCAGATTGAATATTCCTATTCATTCGGGAAAACATAACGCCCTCTGTCAGCAGTGTGGGCTCCATATTGAATTGCCTTCGCCGGGCAACGATTGATACAGGCTGAACATTGTGTACAATCTTTTCCCCAGATAGGCTTTTCCTTGACGATAATGGAATGAACTGGGCATATCCTCTCACAGAGACCACACCGTGTGCAGGCATCTGTTGCATAAAATTTCTTGGTATTTCTGGCAAATCGGTTAAAGAGTGGATTGATTACAGCGGTATTAAGGAACGGTTTGCCGCCGGATATCAATTGAAACACGCCGATCTGCCTTTTTTTTATGATATCATTTATCACTTGGAGCCGTTCTTCCGCACTTTTCAGAATCTTTTCGGCTTTGTCTTTTGAGCAGACATCTGCGCCAAAGACATAATTGTCCGGCATGACAAGAGAAAAAGCACTGTCAAGCGAAAGTCCCTTTGACAGGAGAACTTTTTGCAGAAGACGAGTGGCGTTTCCTTCACTGCCGCCACAGGTGCTGATGGAAAACACATACGGTTTTTCACCGTTGATCTTGATTTTTTTGATAAAGTCAAGGACAATCTGGGGCGGACCCCATGCGTAGATGGGATAGACAAATCCAATCAGCTCATTTTTATGGAATTGATATCGAAGTGTTCCTTTGTCCAACTCTTTGGCAATGGAAACGGCAAGCTCTCCCTGTGATTTTGCAATTTCTGTCGCAGCATGAAACGAGTTGCCGGTTCCGGAAAAATAAAAAATCATTTTGTTTGCTCCTTTATAAAATCTATTGTAATCTGCTCATAGCTGTGCACCTAGGATTTAAACATGAAACGGTTTAGCTTGCATTTTTATTCTCCGGGATTATCGCCATTTAATTTCTCCTTTTGATTACTAATCTGTGCAAATACTTCGTGCCAGTTGCCGGAATATCGGATTCCTTTTGTGGAAAGCAGAGATGCGATGCCGTGCACAACCGACCACAGTGCGGCCAGTCTTTCCCTATATACCCCTTCCGGCAGGCTTTGCCTGCAGAACAGCCGATAGGCAGTGGTTCGGAACAGGGCAAACGGAGGGTAATCATCCGGACTTTCCTGATCCAGATCTATTTTTATGCCGGAATGATAGAAGAGAAACTGAAAATACTGCGGGTTTTCGGTGAAGAAATCGATGTAGGCGTTGCCGAGTAATATAATAGCTTCAAGACTGTCTTCCTTGCCGCTGATGGACGCATACAGCTTTTCCATAAAATGTTCCGTGACATGGTTACTCATTGCGCCGATCAAGTCGTCAATATTTTTGAAATGGCTGTACGGCGCCGCGTTGCTGACATGGCATTTTGCGGCAACCTTTCTGAGTGAAAAGCCATTAAGCCCTTCTTCGTTGATGAGCTCTATCCCGGATTCAATTAATTCATTTTTTAAATTACCATGATGGTAAGGCCTATCTGCCACTTTGCTGGCACCTCTTTTCAATCTTGACACTGGTAAGATTATAGCGCGTAATCTTTACAGTGTCAAGATACAAGGCCAAAAAAGATCCCCCGGCTAATGTCGAGGTTTCATAAAGAGTCTTAATATGGATAATCGGATATCGCACTCATTATTAACGAGAGTAATTCTCGACAATTTCTCTTATGCAAAAAGATTCCTCACCCATCGTGTTTACTTTAAAGAAAACCGCTTGGCTGCCGCCGGATGTAATAGCAGTAAGAAATAACTGATTCCCATTGCCAATCAATGTAATATTTAAGCTAACACGATTACCGCCCATCATACTGTATCTTTCGTAAACACGGACAGCACGGCGTATATCATTGTACGAGTAATCGTTACCATCCTCAAAGCTCGCCGATGCGCTGCCGTTCAGAATTCCAGAATCAAGAATATTCAATAGACCATAAAATCCCCCTGAAAGTCACGTTCATACTTGGCCATGCTATTACCTCCAAAACATAAAATTTCGGCCTTTTGGGCAATATTGTAAACAAACTACGAAGTCCAAAATATAGGCGAGAGGACACATTGTGCTTACACTGTGCTCCTATAGTTTTCTTGCTTTGATTACAAAAGTTACAGGAAGCATCCTTGCTTTTTTTGCAAAATCGTCATCCCGCGACTGCATCATTTCATCATCAGATTGCTCAATCATTTGTTCAATTACAAGTCCCGCTTTTGCCAGCGCATTCACATAGGTGGATAGTTTACGATCCGATAATGTAAGCATACCTTCATCAAGAGATACCGAATACCAAGATTCATCAAAATAACATTTTTTAAAAACAAGCATATCATTTTCTTCCGCAACACATTTGTGTATAGGATGAGACCAACTGAAAATAAATACACCGTCTTTTTTTAGGTAAGAAGCAATTCGGCAAAAAGTACCCTCAAGGTCGGTGGTCCATCCTATAGCATAAACCGAATAAACAAAGTCAAAATAATCCACTGGTATACCG
>JAEWBE010000114.1 GCA_023391275.1 Bacillota bacterium
TTCAATGCGTATCCTATGGCTGAGGTGAATAATATGAAAGTAAAAGATATTATGTCAAAGGATATAGCAAGTCTGAATTCAGATGATTCTATTGAAAGAGCCGCACAGCTGATGAAGCAGTATGACGTGGGCTCAATCCCCGTTTGCAGCCAGGAAAAAGTAATCGGTATAGTTACGGATCGGGATATTGCACTGAGGTCCACAGCAGAAGGCCAAAGTACAACCCAGCAGAAAGTCAGCGAGATTATGAGCTCAAACCCCGTGGTCGGCAGCCCGGAAATGGATGTTCATGACGCTGCAAAGATCATGAGTGAAAAACAAATACGCAGACTGCCTATTGTTGAAAATAATAGTCTTGTGGGTATCGTCGCTTTAGGTGACATTTCCATTGAGCCAACTCTTCAGGACAATGCGGAGGAAGCGCTCAAAAATATTTCACAACCCGGCGGCAGCCAAGCCTGATTGTGCAGCCCGCTGAGGCTCCATATTTTATTCCCCAACCGCATCCGCCGGGCAGGCAGCTTTTTCTTCTTAAACGGCAAGGCGCTTGAGAACTTACGAAATAGAAAACAAAACAGCAGCGGGGTAATAATTCCCGAACTGCTGTTTTTTTATTCGACTGATCCGATCATAAGAAAAGGCAGCCGTATTTAAGAGGAAGCACTGTTTGCTATCTGCTCTACAATCGGAGTGATATATTTGATATCCGCAAAATCCAGCGGATGGTTATAACTGGCCAGCATCCCCCGCTGGTCGGCATCGGGATTTTTAACTCTGCTTAATTTAAGCTTCAGCAATTTCATCAGAACCTTATCCACAGGAGTGCAAAGCTGATAATTGAACCCGCCCCTCAGCATAAAAAAACGAATGAACTTTTGTTGTTCCTGCGTAAAGCTTTTATTTTTAATCTCATCCATGGTATTTTGGCGAACCGGTGTCACTCCGACCCAGAATACAATCAGGTTTTTATGTTTTAGCTGTTCAAAATTGCACGTAATCAGTTTTATTCCATGAATTCCGCCGGCATAAAGACCGCCGCCATAAACAATCGTGTCATATTTTAAGAGCTCCTGCATCTTCACTTCATTGCCTTTGATTAAATCACCGTTTACAGCTTCCGCAATCCATTGAGCATACTTTTGCGTAAACCCGGTTTTCGATTGATAGACTACCGCAATTTTCGTTTGCATTATCGTTAATCACCTCATAAATTCTTTAAAGACCGGTGTTGATATCGTTTCGCTTATCCTTTCGGGAAACAGCTTGGAACAGCCTGTGTAGCTTCGCTCTATTGGTGTATGTTAAGAGCAGCAGATTGCCGAACCATAAAAGAATGACAGGAAGAAAAAAAGCCCTGACCATCAAATAGATCCCCAATATCAATATGCCCAAGACCACCATAAATCCATCGATTTCAGTAGGAATCGGTTTCCCTTTGCGGAGCAGTTTGGCAGCGCACAGTAATAGGGCGAGAATAACCGCATAGGCAAAGGATACTTCAAATCTTGTAACCGCACTCCATACCCCGAAAGTCACAGCAATGGCTTTCCCTCCTTTTAATCTTATAAACGGAGAAAAGGCATGCCCCAAAATCGGCGCAATGGCAACCGGTACAATAGCCATGCCATAAACAATTCCATACTCTATCAGGATAGCAAGGGGCAGATAACCCTTCATAAAATCAAGAAAAATACCGAGGAGCCCCAATTTATACCCGGCGGCATTCCAAAGGTTAAACGCGCCGGGGTTCCCGTCGCCCACCGTTGTCAGATCTTTTTGTACCGCAAGGCCAAGCCAGTAGGAAAACATAAGTGAGCCGCATAGAAATTCGATCACCGTAAGAAGAATAATCAAAGGCTTTTTCTACCCCCAACCTTAACCTGTCTCCCCTTCCAGGAAACACAGCCCAGAAATACGACCTGATAAACAGAATACAGCATAATCAGAATAAAAAACAGGGAGGACAATACATGAAGCACCGGCATTACCCTGCCGTAATTCCCCGTACATCTCAGAAAATACAGAATCTGCAAAGTGTAAAGGATGTATCCCGCTAAAAAATAGAATTCCCACGGATGACTGAAAATCAGCAAAAATGGCGTAATCAGTTCAGCAGCGAAAAGCCCGAGCAGCCAGAATGCAACCAGTGTGACGGTGGCGGGCCTCAGGGTTGCCGTGCTCAAAACAGCACCCTTTCCAAAACCCTGCAATTCACTTTGAATCCCGTTTGGATACATTCTAAAAGAGACCAGATTACCGCCAATAAAGTTCTCCACACGAATTCCGGCTTCCGAGAATTTCTTCCCAAGATTAAGGTCATCCAGCAGTTCCGCTCTGATGCTGTTATGGCCGTTAATTTTTTCGTAATCTTTTCTGGCCGCTGCAATGCAGGATCCGTAAAGACCTTTTTTAGCGTTTTTCCTTTCAAAGGGCGAAGTGAAAGCGAATATACCAAGGAGATATGGCACAAGGGACAGCCGCTCGTAAAATTTTTCGGTATAATGATAGGGAACAACCGAAACAACGCCCCCTGATTTTCCCCTGGCCTTCAAAAGTGATTCCAGCGCACGGGGAGCCAGCCTTACATCGGCATCCAGAAAGACCAAAACGTCCCCCGAGGATTCCAAAAATCCGTTCCATACCGCCCATGTCTTTCCGGTCCACCCATCCGGCAGCGCGGAGTTTTGAATCACTTTCACGCCGCACTGTGCAGCTATTTCACTTGTCCTGTCCGACGAAAAATCGTCGACCACGATAACTTCGTAAGGTTTGCAAGTCTGCAGTTTAAGTGAATTCAGGAGAAACGGAAGGTTCTTCTCCTCATTCCTCGCGGGAATAATAACCGAAGCTTTGTAATCGCATTGAGAAAGCCCGTTGCTATTGCTCAGCTGGACTTTTGCATATAAAACAAATCCCGAGATACAAGCAAGAATAAAGAGTAATAAAATCACCATACCGGATCCCCCCTGATTCTGTGAATGATCCGCAAAAGGCCTGACGGAATATGCAATTTTTATCCTATAATTTTCCCTGCCGGAAAAAACCGGATCGCAGGATATTTTTATGTATATCATATCGCCGAATAAAAAGTTAGTCAATTGCTAAAGTGTATAATACCTTTATTGCTTTTTAGAACTTCCGTCAGGCTTGCCACAGCCATTATTTTTCAGGAGAACTGGATTACGATACTTCGCCTCCTTAATTGAATGCTTAAAATCGCTTTCAACTGTTTTTTGCCTTATTTTCACTTAAAATCCCATAAAAAATTGTTTGTAAGACTGTATATTTTATTTAATCATCTAATTTTTATGCATTCTTCAAATTCTCTGAAATTCCGACTTTTTTCCCTATTGCAATTTTCCATCGTATCCATTAAACTTAAAATCGTTCCAAATCATACTTAAAATAATAAAGGATGTTTTAAAATGAAAAGAATCACCATCAGCGTTAAGTCCTTAAAGGAAAAATTGTTGGAAATGGAAAGAGACGATTTGAATCTGGTTGAGCTTCATATTGTTTCCAGTCAAACTGAGGAAGGAACTTTGTACCCTTCATTTCTCCATGTTGCCGGGATTTCCCAGGACGGAGAATACAGTGACTATGAAAGTATTGATGAAACCTCAATGGAAGAATATTTAACAGTACATAAATCGGCTTAAATGATTTGAAAATGTTGTAGGGCCAAAAAATCAGGGGCAGCTGTTCACAGCGGCCCCTGTCATTTTATATATTGGAATATGCTACATCCTGTGAAAAGGACTGAAATCCGGTTCAATCTTTAATTCAGTCTTTTGAAACGCCGGCCATCAACGTCATTCCGGTCATATGATAATTAAAATCATGTATATTCGGCCGGGTAGCGCAAAGATTGACAGCATGGGAAATCGGGAGCCATGGAGCCTCTGCCGCAACCAGCTTCTGCGCCTCCACATAAACGGCGTTTCGTTCCTCACCGGCAGGCATCTGGACTGCTTTCGCAATTAAATCGCTGTACTGCTTATTGCTGTAGCGGGCATTGTTCATAGACGGATCATTCACAGCAAGCAGGTTCAGGAAGTTATCCGGATCGCCGTTGTCACCAATCCAGCCGCCGAAACAAATATCGAAATCGCCCTTTTCCTGTTTTGTTTTAAATGTAGTCCAGTCATACGCATCGATGGTGCAGGTCACCCCGGCTTTTGCAAGATAGCCCTGCACTGCTTCTGCAAGGACTTGCCCGGTCGCGGCATTATACATTCTGGCGCTGGTATAGGTAACGATATGTACCTTGGTGATTCCTGCGGCTTTGAGCGCGGCCGCAGCTGCTGCGGGGTCATAAGTCACCTGGGAAATGCTCTTGTCATAACCCGGCATAAAAGTAGGAAGAATCGTGGTGGCTGCCTCCGAGTAGCCCTTATAAAGGCTTTGAACCAGTTCAGGAACATTAATGGCAGCCGAAACCGCCGCACGCGCTTTCGCGTCATTAAATGGCGCGCGGCTGCAATTGTACATCATATAGTTGAGGTTCATACCGGGGGTTTTCAAAACCTGATTCCCGGCGCTCGTAATCTGGTCGGTAACTGTTGCGTCAATACCGTCGATAATATCAACCTCGCCGTTATTTAAAGCGACCACACGCGCGGAATTGTCTTTAATTGTTTTAAAAATTACATTTTTGGCAATTGCTTTTGTACCCCAGTACTCATCGTTGCGCACTAAAACAATGTCCTGGTCCTTTTCCCATTTTACAAATTTGTAAGGACCCGTGCCGCAGGGCGCTTCATTTACATTGTTTTTATTATCTTCCAGTGCTTTGGGGCTGACAATCAATGCGCCCAAATTCATGGCCAGATTATTTAGAAACGGCGTGCAGGGCTCTTTCATATTAATTTGAACCGTATCGTTATCGATTACCTGAACATCCTTAACAGAACCGTAAACGAAAGCGGCGTAACCCATCTCTTCTGTCACCTTTGGCTTAAGCTGGCGGTCAATATTGTATTTTACAGCCTGTGCATTGAAATCCGTGCCATCCTGGAATTTTACTCCCTTGCGCAAATGGAACACATACGCCAGCCCGTCTTTGCTGACATCCCAGCTCTCCGCAAGACTGGGTTCCACTTCTGTAGAGTCCTTTTTGTATTTTAAAAGCCCCTCATAAATATTGCACATCAGCTTAACCGACTCAATGTCGTCAACAAGCGCGGGGTCTAAACCGCGCGGGTCCGCAGCGGATCCATAAATCAGCGTGTCGCTTGTTTTGGACTTTTCACTCGAGGCCGCTCCGCCTGCAGCACTCGTGGCAGCAGTTCCCGCAGCGGCTCCCCTGCCGCACCCGGCAGCCGCAGAGAATATAATTGCCGCAGCCAGTAAGAAAAGAATTATTTTTTTCTGCTTTTGCAATTCATAACACCCCTTCTAACTTTCTTTTGAAAAAATAAGGTGCCTGATATAATAATCAAACACCTTTGTTTTCGTTGTTATCATAACACATTATTTTGGGTCGTTCAATTGTTATATCCAACATCATTCATGCAATATATTTAGTTATATTATTCATAATATAGGATATTCCTTTATGTATCGTGCTTATTGTAAGAATAAGTTGAAATTTTTAAAAATATTCCTGCAATATCAAGAAGGGTGAATGTATTTATTTCAGATAAGAATTTCAGTACGGCATTCGGTTTACTCCGCTGCGCGGGCGGATTTATTTTTCCACCGCACATACGCAGGAGGATGTTGCGAGAACGCTCCGTGTCATTGATCAGGTCTTTTCAGAACTTTAAAAGCGGTCGTTTCCTGAATCAGAGGAAACGATCGCTTTGGGTTTTTATTATTTTAAGCATTTGCAGGCATATTATTTATCAGTTTGTTCAAGGTTTGGAATGGGTGCGGATTTTGTAAAGCAGAAATAATAATTCCGGATATTATTTTGTTCAGCAAGGCCCTGACCCGTCAAAGCAGCCTGAATCTGTTCAAGAATGCCCCGGTTTGCCGCCGTGCAGACAAGCTGCCCGCCCTCATTAAGCAAAACGCTCAGGCTCTGAAAAAAAGGCCCCAAATTTTTCAGTTTGTCGGATTCACTCTCCACAATGATATAATCGTAAAGCCTTCCCCCGAACCGGGAAACCAGTTCGTCGGTGTCCGCGTGCGCGCAGGCTTCGCAGACCGTGTTCAGCTCCGTCAGATTGCCCTCCTGTTCCGAAAGATAAAACAGCTTTGTATTCCTGCCTCCCTTGCTCCGGCACAGATTTTTAACCTGAAGTAAAGTAGAGCCGCAGGACATCCCCACTCCTAAAATATTTATATCGTTCCGATCATTGAAATCAAGCAATTTCAGAACATTAAAATCAATGTAACTGGCCTGCCACGGATGAACCCAGAATTTGGAATAAAAAAGGCTGAGATTCCTTTGGGCCAGATTGTTTTTAGTGTATTCCTCATTGAAAGTAACGGAACCGAAATGGTGAACATAGGTATCCTTTGCCAGAATCAGCCTGTAACCCGCTCTTCGGATACGGAAGCTGATTGCGTCGTCGTCGTATGCGCCCGGGTTAAAATCCTCGTCAAATCCGCCCATGGCTTTCTGCACATCCGTACGGAACAGGCAGGTGTAGGTAACCAGCTTCATGCGTTCCTCCCACAAATTAGGGTTGCCGACATTATACTCTTTCGCCAGCCGCTGCATTTCCTCCAGCGAATGATAATGCAGGTCAACCTGCTGATTATTCGAGGAAGCGCCACACACCGGAACGACCATGCCGATTTTCTCATCCGATTCCATACATGCGATCAGATTGTCAAGCCAATGATAAGTGACAACAATATCATTACTTAAATTAAGAGTGTATTTGCCCTGTGCCATGCGGAACCCATGGTTTATCGCTTTGTCCACGCCGATATTTTTTGGGAAGCTGATTTTTATGGCATTGGGCAGGCTGCAAAAATACTCCTCCGTGCCGTCGGAGGAACCGTTGTTAATCAATATCAGTTCAAAATCTATATGGGAGGTATATTGGTACAGACTTTCAATGCACAGCTTTGTAGTTTCCAGATGGTTATAGGCAAGCACTACAATGCTCACAACCGGTTTACCGGTTTCTTCGGCCCGACTGAAAAGTTCCGTACTCATAGGTTGTTTTCTCCTGTTCCGTTTTTGCCGGATAACGCCATGAACCGGTCGATGGTCTTGATGATATAATCCAGCATTTCTTCTGTCAGCCCGGGATACACGCCGATGAAAAACGTATTTTCTAGCACATTTTCCGTCTGTTGGAGCGTACCTGAAACACGGTACTGGATCGCTTCATAGGCGGGATGCCTCAGGATATTGCCGCCGAACAGCATTCTGGTTTCGATTTGGTGTTCTTCCAGATAAGCGACAATTTCCCTTCTGGAAAAAGCTGCGTTCGGCCGCACAGTCAGCGGAAATGCGAACCACGAGGGCTCGGATTTTGGCAGAACGCGCGGAAGAATAAAATCCGTTTCATATTTTTGCATTGTACGCAGGAGCGTGTTGAAATTTTTCTTCCGCTTTTCGGTAAACGAAGGCAGCTTTTTCAGCTGCTCAATCCCCATTGCACACTGCAAATCAAGCGGCTTCAGATTATAGCCGATATTGCTGAAAACATATTTGTGATCATATCCGTACGGCAGATTTTTATATTGATGGTCAAAACGGTGGCCGCACGCGCCGTTCGGGTCTGCCTCCCCGGTGCGGCACCAGCAGGCTCTGCCCCAGTCACGGATGGAAAGCGCCTGACGGTATAAATTCGGATTGTCTGTGGCCACCGCACCGCCCTCCCCCATGGAGAGATGATGCGCCGCGTAAAAGCTGAAGGTGGAAATATCGCCGAAAGTTCCGCACGGCCTGCCGTCGTAGCGGGAATCCAACGCGTCGCAGGTATCTTCGATGACAAAAAGCCCGTGCTGTTTTGCAAACTCCATGATAAGGTCCATCTGTGCCGGGTTGCCGAGCGTGTGCGCCAGCATAACGGCACGCGTTTTTTCGGACACAGCCTCCTCCAGCTTTGCCGCGTCAAGGTTGTAGGTACCTTCTTCAATATCCACAAAAACGGGGATCAGTCCGTTTTGAAGAATCGGATTCAGCGTAGTGGGAAAGGCCAGCGCGGGAGTAATCACTTCCTCCCCTGCACAAATCGGATGCTCCAGATTAGGGGAACAAAGCGCGCTGACCGCCACAAGGTTGGCGGATGAACCGGAATTGACCACCAAACCGTACCGGACACCCAGATAGGAGCAAAAATCCTCCGTAAATTTTTCGCCCTTCGGCCCCAGTGTAAGCCAAAAATCCAGCGCGCTGTCCACCAGAGCCTGCATTTCCTTTTCGTCAAATACTCTGCCGGAATAGTGCACTCTTGTTCTGCCCGGAATAAACTGCCGGTTTGTTTCCTTTAATTCATAAAGCTGAGCGACTTTTTCTAAAATTTCCGCTCTAAGTTGCTGTTCTGTATTCATAGCGCCCCCCAGTCAGCTTTGGTGAATCAGGCGAATCAGGTTTTCGCAGACAAAGTCAATGTCCTCTTCCTCCAGATTGGCGGCCGATGGAAGGGAAATCCCCTGTTCCTCAACACTCTTCGCAACGGGGTTTTCGTACCGCCGCTCGAACTCCGGGAAACGGCTCATCCGCGGGAATCCCGGCCTTGCGTGAATATTCTGCTGCTTTAATTCTCCGATAATATCGTCCCGCGGTACTGTAATGGAATGTTCAAGTAAAATCGAAGGATAGCAGTAATTACTTTTGCAGCCTTCCTTTTCCCGGACAATCTTAACACCTTCTACGCCTTTCAGGCGTTTAAAATACCAATCAAAAATCTGCCGCTTTTTGGCCATCAGTTCGTCCACGCGTTCAAGCTGTGCCAGTGCGAGGGATGCCGTCAAATTGCTCATGACATATTCATACCCCAAAAAGTCCGACCAGAATACGCCCCTGCTGTCCGTTCTGCCCATGTTTGCCAGCAGGCACGCCTTATTATAAATTTCTTCATTATCGGTCAGAAGCATGCCGCCTTCCCCGCTGACCGTCATTTTCCCGCCCTGAAAACTGAAACATGAAACATCGCCAAATCCGCCGACGCGTTTCCCATGGTATTGCGCACCAACGGCAGGCGCCGCATCCTCAATGACAGAGAGGCCGTATTCCCCGGCAATCCGCATGATTTCATCCATTTCGGCTGGATGGCCGAAGGTGTGCACCAGCATAATTGCTTTCGTGTTCGCTGTGATCGCCTTTCTTACACAGTCAGGGTCAATCGTCCAGGTATCGGGGTCGATATCTACAAAAACGCAGGTTGCGCCGGTGTAGGCCACCGCGTATGCAGTTGCCACCCAGCTGAAATCCGTGACGATGACCTCGTCGCCTTTTTTCAGCCCAAGCGCGGCCGCCGCAAGGTGCAGTGCGTGCGTACAGCAATAGGTCGCAAGGGCGTATTTTACCCCGACATATTCGGCAAAGGCTTTTTCCAGCTTTTTGATGTACCCTTCATAATTTTCATACCAGCCGTTTTTGACCGCGTCCATGACATACGAAATTTCCTTCTCTGTAATGGACGGCCCCGCGAAACTGATTTTTTTATTCATCGCATCATCCCCTTTAAAAAGTGTACGAACACTCAATGAAATTGATTAAAACAGTCCGTTACGAAAGCGGGGCCTGTTTTTTCCATTTGTCGATATCGAGCTGCATCTTTGTATAAAATTTTTCCGCAGCCTGATCTTCCTTTTGCTTTTGCGCCGTCCACATCTCCCGGCCGGCGCCGATAGTTTGATACAGCGGAATATCGCCTGTTTTATAAAAATAATTCTTCTTGTAAAAATGGATGGCTTTCATATTATCCGAAAGAACGCGAAGCCCAATTTTTTTCAGCCCGAGCCGGTCAAGCCCCCAGCGAAGCAGTGTGTTCAATGCAACGGTCATGATACCGGGGCAAATCTCTTTTTCTCCCCGGATCACCGCGTCGATTTCCATACTGCGTTCCTTTTCATCTAAGGAGGAAAAACCGATGTGCCCTATTTTCGTTCCGTCGGCTGAAATAATCAGGAAAAGGATGCGGTCCTCCCTTGCAAGGACGACATTGTCAAGCCATTTTTCCGTGCTTTCCTGTGTAGCCACAAACGGGTCCGGCGACATGGATGCATTTTCATTGCGCCATTTGGCAAACAGGCTTCCGCAGCCCGGAATCGTAACCCTGTAATCCTGTGTAACGGGCCGTAAATACCCCTGAAAAATCATATGGGAATCATAAATTGGAATACAGTGCAACGGAGCAAATGGATTTTTACATTTAAATTCATCCAGAATGTGAATCAAATTTTTCTTATAACGGGACATCACTGCCGCCTCCCTGTTTCGTTTTGCTGTGCAGATAAAGTTTTATAAGCATATTTTCCGCAAGCTCCGCGCGGGGAAGCAGCGGTTCCTGATCTTCAACGGGGCGGTTCACCGACAGCTTCGGATACACATGCGTATTCTGCGGAAGCGGGATGTCAATGAGCACGGGCTCGTCGGAGGCCAGAAGTTTTTTTATTTCGTGAAGTTCATCCAGGCTTTCCACCCGCGCGGAAGCAATACCGTACGCAGCCGCAATCCGGCAGAAATCGGGCGCTTCATAATCCTTTACCGTGCCGTTGCAGCGTCCGCCGAAATACAGTTCCTGAAAATGCCGGATCATGCCCAGACTGTGGTTATTCATGACAATGATTTTGATTGGGATGTGATTCCGCTCAAGAAGTGCAAGCTCCTGTATGTTCATCTGCATTCCGCCGTCCCCCACAACGGCAAGGATACTGC
>JAEWBE010000088.1 GCA_023391275.1 Bacillota bacterium
CCGTCCTTTGCAAATGCGGAAAGAATTCCTGCCGCGAAAAGGGTGATTTGTGAGAGCTTTGAAAAATGCTTCGATTTAATAAACTTAAATGAATTTACATTTGTCGTTATTGTGACCAGAGGCCACAGACATGACATGGATTGCCTGAGGCAGGTGTTAAAACATAAAACCGCATACACGGGTATGATCGGATCAAAACGCCGGGTGAAAGGCGTCATGGAACAACTGCTCGGGGAAGGCTACCCCAAAGAGCAGTTGGAGCAGGTAAATGCCCCGATCGGTCTTGAAATAGGCGCGGTTACACCGGAAGAAATCGCATTTTCCATCATCGCCCAGGTTATAAAGTACAGAAGATTAGTTAATGTAAAAAAGGACAGCGCCATAGCTTCAAAACTTATTTCCCCCGAATTTGACAGGGATGTCCTGTCGGAACTCAGCAAAGAAGATGATTCCCCAAAAGCAATTATAACAATTATTTCCACCAGGGGCTCGGTACCAAGAAAAGAAGGGGCAAAAATGCTGGTATGGCCTTTCGGAAAACTTTTGGGGAGTATCGGCGGGGGATGCAGCGAAGGAGCGGTCATTAATAACGCGCGTGACGTAATCATAAATGGGGGATATCAGGTTCAAAGTATCGATATGACAGGCGACGTTGCCGAAGAGGAAGGCATGGTCTGCGGGGGAGTCATGGATGTAGTCATCGAGTCTTTTGACAGCTAGAGGATGGAAAAAAGTCATCATATGAGTATAATCATTTGTAAGCCGTTCACGGTCTTCGGGAACGGAATAACGATAAATATAGAAATGTGTGTGGTTCGATGAAAAAAGAAATATTGAAAAACGGGGAAGAACTTTTTATAAGAAAAGCCATCCCGGACGATGCTGAACAAATGGCACGGTTTAAAATACATATAAGCGGAGAATCGGATTTCCTTTCATTTGGAGAAAATGAGATAGAAATAACCGCTGAAACAGAGCGGCAGCGTATTCAGTCTGAGAACGCGGCCGATAACTCCGTCATCATAATCGCGTTAATTAACGGGGAGATAGTCGGTTTCGTCACTTTTAAGGGCGGGGACAGAGTCAGGAAGAAGCATGCCGGAGAAATGGGGATATCCGTCAGACAGCAGTATTGGGGGCTTGGAATCGGAAGTATGCTTTTGGAAGTTCTGATTGAATGGGCCAAAAAAACACGGATTATTAAGAAAATTGATTTACTGACTCGTGTTGATAATGAAAAAGCGGTGAAGCTGTATGAAAAATATGGCTTTAAAAAAGAAGGCGTTCTTACGCGGGACATGTGCATCAGGGGGCAATTTTATGATTCCTTTACCATGGGACTTCAAATCGATTAAATTTTTTTGTTTATAATGGGCTTTAACAGGCGGACGGCAATTCTGAAATAATAAAAACGACGGCTTTGAAAAAATCAAAGCCGTCGTTTTCCTTATACAGAGCCATGGGTAAAAGCGTAATCGTGCCGCCTTTGCCCAATGAATTGTCACTCTGTAAAAATACCATTATGCCTGCTGAATAAAATCTGAATATAAAACGCTCCGGACTTTATAAAGCCAGACGGTAAATGGCTTCAACATCTTTAGGCCCAAGTTTCATGAACCCGCCCATCTTCTTTTCTTCCGTTACGCCTAAATGCTTGACCAGTGTGGGGATATCCTCTTCTTTTGCGCCCAGGTCACGGAAGGTTGCAGGCATCCCGATGGAGGTCAGGAAAGAGCGGAACCGGCCGATTCCCTCCGCCGCTGTGATTTCAGGGTTGGCAAAATTCATATCGCAGCCCCATACACGTACGGCGAACTGCGCAAAACGGTTCACATCGTGTTTCATAACGTATTTCATCCATGAGGGCATGATAACGGCCAGCCCCGCGCCGTGTGCCACATCATAAAGGGAAGAAAGCTCGTGCTCAATGTCGTGGCTGCTCCAATCCTGTTGGCGTCCTACACCGCAAAGATTGTTGTGGGCGACCATTCCCGCCCACATGATATTGGCACGGGCGTCATAATCCTGCAAATTGTTTATGACCTTCGGCGATTCCTCAATCATGGTTTTAAGAACACCCTCGCAAAGGCGGTCGGTGATTTCTACATCCTTTGTATTTGTAAAATAGCGCTCGCAGACATGCGCCATGATATCGGTGATTCCGCAGGCGGTCTGATAAGCGGAAAGCGTACAGGTCGATTCCGGATTTAAGACGGAGAATTTCGGACGGAGCACGTCACCGCCGGCAGCCCGTTTGAACATGCCATTTTCATGGGTGATTACCGACCCTTCGGACCCCTCGCTTCCGGCGGCGGCAATTGTCAGCACGGTGCCGACCGGCAAAGCATGCTCAACCGTTTTCCCCGTGCCGTAGTAGTCCCAGAAATCGCCGTCATAGACTGTGCCGGCGGCAATTGCTTTTGCAGAGTCAATGGCGCTGCCGCCGCCCACAGCCAGAATAAAGTCAATGCCTTCCTTGCGACAAAGGTCGATTCCCTTGTAAACCAGCCCGCTGCGCGGATTCGGCATAACGCCACCCAATTCCACGTAAGGGATATCACGCTCTTTCAGAGAAGCGATTACACGGTCCAATACACCGTTGCGCTTGACAGAGCCGCCGCCGTAATGAATCAGGACTTTTGTGCCTCCGAATCGCTTAATCAGGTCACCGATATTTTTCTCACTGCCTTTTCCAAAACTGAAATAGGTCGGTGAATAAAATTCAAAATTTTCCATGATGATAATCCTCCTTATTATAATTTGTCAATTGCTTCCGTCTGCTTACCAAGATACCGGGCAATGCCGCCGGCGACAAAATTGTGGTCCTCGACATGATTCAGGCCTGAAACGGCTACCGAACCGACAACGCCCACGCCGTTCACATAAATTGGGAACGCCCCGCCGCAGTTGGCGAATTTTGCGAGGTCGATATGTTGATCTTTTTCAGGATCCCTGCCTGCATCCATGAACTCGGCAAACACGCGCAAAGTGCTTTTCTGCATTAATGCCACGGTATTGTGCTTTCTGGTGATCCACACGGTGTTAAACTGACTGGTTCCCTTAAAGGAGTACCGGAATAATTGATATCCGTTCATTACGATGTCAATGGCGACTGCAACCTTTTGCCGTTTGGCTTCATCGACCAGCAAAATACCCAAATCAAGCGCATCTTCATTTGTAAAGTGGTCAAATTTCAAGTCTTCTTCCTGAGCGCGAAGAATATCCAGCATTTTAGTGATTTCCATTTTGGCCCTCCTTATTAATTACAAAATTGAAATTTTACTGCAAATAGAGTATACAGCTTAAAGTTAACTGTAAGTCAATAGTTTTTGAAAAAATATGAACGCCGGGCGGAATTTTATAAAGCGACATAAGAGAGAAAAAGAGATCAGTTAACAGGGTGTAATCGGAAGTTTCTTTGCCGGCCGTTAAGAGCATAATAAGCGCTTAGACTTTATTTAATTTTGCGATGTATTGTAATACTTCATTAAATTTGATAATATAACAATATATTGTTAATAAATAATGGAAAAGGAGACGAAATTATGAATCTGAAAAAGCCAAACGGCAATGATGCCACCAGAACGGTAAACCGCTCTAAAGACGTTGTCCCGTCCAGCGGGATCTGTTCAAGGTGCATCGACGGCTGCCGCGGTAACTGCGAGGCCTTCAAGGCTACTTTCCGCGGACGTGAACTGATTTATCCGGGTCCGTTCGGGGACGTCACTTCCGGTGCGGATAAGGATTATCCCGTTGATTATTCGCATCTTAACATTCAGGGCTACGCGTGCGGTGCAAACGGCCTTCCGGATGGTGTGGAAGCAAATTCCGATAATGCACTCTTCCCAAAAGTCAACACAGAGGTGGCGTATGGGTGGGACAAAAAGGTGAGAATGAGCGTGCCCATTTTTACCGGCGCACTCGGTTCAACTGAAATTGCCCGTAAAAACTGGGAGCATTTCGCGGTGGGCGCCGCCATTTCCGGGGTAACAATCGTCTGCGGCGAAAATGTATGCGGCATTGACCCTGCGCTGGTTTTGGACAAGAATAACATGGTCAAAGAAGCGCCGGACATGGACAGAAGGATAGAGGCGTACCGAAGGTACCACACGGGAATGGGCGAGATGTTAATCCAGATGAACGTGGAGGATACCCTCCTGGGCGTTGCGGAGTATATTATCGAAAAGCATGGCATTGAAACGATTGAGCTCAAATGGGGGCAGGGTGCCAAGTGCATCGGCGGTGAAATTAAGGTAAACTCCCTTGAGCGGGCGCTGGAACTGCAAAGGCGCGGCTATATTGTCACCCCCGATCCATCCAGCCCCGTCAATCAGGCAGCTTTCCGCAGCGGCGCCATTAAAGAGTTTGAACGGCACAGCCGTCTGGGCTTTGTAAGCGAAGAGGGATTTTTGGCAGAGGTGGAACGTCTGCGCAAACTGGGCTTCAAACGCATTACGCTCAAAACCGGCGCGTATAGTCTGCGGGAACTGGCAATGGCGATTAAGTGGTCGTCCAAAGCAAAAATTGACCTGCTGACCATCGACGGGGCTTCCGGCGGAACCGGCATGAGCCCATGGAGAATGATGGAAGAGTGGGGCGTTCCTTCCATTTACCTGCATTCCGCGGCTTATGAGTTCGCTTCCGTCCTCGCGGCGAAGGGCGAGCGGGTACCGGATTTGGCATTTGCCGGCGGCTTCAGTTCGGAAGACGGCGTGTTCAAAGCACTGGCGCTCGGCGCACCGTTTGTTAAGGCGGTCTGCATGGGACGCGCGCTGATGATCCCGGGAATGGTGGGAAAAAACATAGAGCAGTGGCTGAAGGATAACGACCTGCCAAAGACGGTAAGCGACTTCGGCTCGAAGCCGGAAGAAATTTTTGTCTGCTATGAGCGAGTGAAGGACCTGGTGGGCGCGGAAGAAATCAAGAAAATTCCGCTCGGCGCGATCGGCATTTACAGCTACGCCGACAAAATCAAGGTCGGGCTTCAGCAGATTATGGCGGGCGCACGCTGCTTCAGCGTGGACGTTATCACCCGCAAAGAACTGATGTCCCTCACCGAGGAATGCGCAAAGGTAACCGGCATTCCGTACCTGATGGATTGCTACAGGGAAGAAGCTATGGAGATTCTGAACAAATAACAGACAAGTACATAAAAGCCGCAGCCGCCCGATCAACCTGACCGGGCGGCTGTTTCAGGTGTGTTCGATTTTGCGACGATCGCCTGGGGTACCGGTGAAATCAAAGAAGAAGTGCTGCCGGCTTTACCGTAATATTACGCTCCATCCTTTGCGGGACGGGGCGTTATTTTTATTTTAAAGCAAATTTTCTCTGTGAAAAATCAGGCAGGCAGTGTGAAAGTTTGCAATAATTGAGTGAATCGCTTGAAAAATAAGAAATTAAGTATATAATATAAATGTACATCAATTTAGTATACATTAAAGGGCAATGCTCTTTTCCGTAGAAAGTTGAAAGTATAAAAATATCAGAGGTGGGAAACGCAGTGCAACTTTTGGAGATAAAGGATTTACAGGTCAGTGTTGACGATACTGTGATTTTAAATGGCTTGAACCTTACCGTTGGCAAAGGGGAAATCCATGTTTTAATGGGGCCGAACGGCGCGGGGAAATCCACGCTGGTGAATACGGTCATGGGGCATCCCCGGTATCGGGTGGACCGGGGTTCCATTCAATTTGAAGGAACGGATATTACGCACGCACCGACGAATGAGCGTGCAAAAGCGGGGCTGTTTTTATCATTTCAGAATCCGGAAGAGGTTCCGGGAATTACGCTGGAAAACTTCATGCGAACTTCCCGCGTGGCCGTCACCGGCAAGCCGGTGAAACTGTTTGCATACAAGAAAGAATTAAAGGAAAAAATGGACGAGCTCAATATGGACGGGGAGTATGCCTCCCGCTATCTGAACGTGGGTTTTTCCGGCGGCGAAAAGAAAAAATCGGAAATCCTGCAAATGCTGATGGGCAACCCCAAGCTTGCTATTTTGGACGAAACGGATTCCGGCCTGGATGTGGACGCGGTGAAAATTGTGTCGCAGGGTGTGGAAAAATTCAAGAATGCGGAAAATTCCCTGCTGATCATTACGCACAACACGAAAATACTGGATTACCTGCATGTGGATTATGTTCATGTGCTGATGAATGGAAAAATTGTCAAAACCGGCGACCGTTCACTGATTGACTCGATTAATGAGTCCGGTTTCCAGCACCTTGCCCCGTCCGTGGCGGTTTGATGGTTCGGAGGGAAATGCATTGAGAACTTTAAGCAAAAGTAAAACCTATGTAAATGATATTGACCGCAGTATTTACGATATAAAAGATAAAGTTAACTCCCCTTTTCAGGTTCAGCAGGGCTTAACGCCGGGAATTGTCAATGAAATTTCCGTGGCCAAAAACGACCCGGAGTGGATGCGGCTTTTTCGGCTGAAATCGCTGGAAATTTATAACCGGCTGTCCCTGCCGTCGTGGGGCCCGTCTTTGGATGAGCTGAATATTGACAATATCGTTACCTACATCCGCCCAAACTCAAAAATGAACGGGAAATGGTCGGAAGTACCGGATGATATTAAAAATACTTTCGAACGCCTTGGTATTCCGGAGGCGGAACGCAAGTCCCTTGCCGGGGTCGGCGCACAGTATGATTCCGAAGTGGTTTATCACAATGTGCGTGAGGAAGTACGCCGTCAGGGCGTAATTTACACCGACATGGAAAGTGCTTTGCGCGACCCGGAGTACGGCCCGATGGTAAAGAAGCATTTTATGAAGCTGGTGCCGCCGGAGGATCATAAATTCGTCGCCCTGCACGGCGCGGTCTGGTCGGGCGGTTCGTTTGTTTATGTGCCGCCCCATGTCAAAGTTGAAATTCCTTTACAGTCGTATTTCCGTCTGAACGCGCCGGGCGCAGGGCAGTTTGAGCATACGCTTATCATTCTGGGCGAGGGCGCGGACCTGCATTTTATTGAGGGCTGTTCCGCCCCGAAATATAATGTGGCCAATCTTCACGCGGGGTGCGTGGAGCTGTATGTTGCGGAAAACGCGCATCTGCGTTATTCCACGATTGAAAACTGGTCAAAAAACATGTTCAACCTGAACACCAAACGTGCGGTTGTGGAAAAGGGCGGCACCATCGAATGGGTCTCCGGTTCGTTCGGTTCCCATGTGTCCTGCCTTTATCCGATGAGCATCTTAAAAGGGGAGAATGCCCGCATGGAGTTTACTGGCATCACTTTTGCGGGGAAGGGACAGATGCTTGACACCGGGGCCAAGGTTGTTCACGCTGCGCCCCACACTTATTCCAACATCAATACGAAAAGCATTTCCAAAGACGGCGGATGCTGCACCTATCGAAGCTCTGTTAAAATTTTGCCGGAAGCGTACGGCTGCAAGTCATCCGTTTCCTGCGAGTCGCTGATGCTGGACGACCGTTCCCGCTCCGATACCATTCCCGTGATGGATATTCAGAATGACGCCGTGGATGTCGGGCACGAGGCGAAAATCGGGCGCATCAGCGACGACGCGATTTTTTACCTGATGAGCCGCGGGATTTCGGAAACGGACGCGAAGGCGATGATTGTCACCGGCTTTGCGGAGCCGATTGCCAAAGAGCTTCCGATGGAGTATGCTGTGGAGATGAACAATCTGATTAAGCTGGAAATGGAGGGAGCCATCGGCTGAATGCCGTTGTGTTAAGGAGAATATTATGGACTTGGCTTTTCAACATGTAAACACGCTGCCCGCTTCCACCTGGAACTGGCTGGGTGTGAACGATGCAAAGATTGCGGCGGCGCTGCCGGAAACGAAACCTTATCAGGGCGAAACTTCCGTTTCTGCGGTGCCTTCGGGCGTCACGGTTTCCGACCGGACATTTCCGGTACCTGCTATTGAAACGGGCATGGGTGCCGAAGCGGTAAAATTTGCGGAGGAGCACCGGAACTGCGGCGTTACGATAAAGGCTTCAGCCGGAGTGCGCGCGGAGCAGCCCCTTTTTCTGACGTATCAGATAGACGAAACAAATCCCGCCGTTGTGGATGTGAATACAATTGTTGCCGAAGAAAACAGCGAAGTCACCGTGGTGATGAGTTACTGTTCCAAAGGCAATATTTCCGGCTTTCACGGCGGTGTGACAAAACTGTACGCGGGGAAAAACGCGGTGATTCATCTGGTTCAGGTACAGCTGTTAAATGACAGCTGTCTGCATTACGACGATATTGGCGCGCTGGCCGGGGAAAACGGAGAAATCGATGTGGTTCAGGCGGAGCTTGGGGCAAAACACGCATTTTCAGGCTGTAAAACCCGGCTTGCGGGAAAACACAGCAGGTTAAACATGAATTCGATTTATTTCGGCGACCGGGACCGTTCCATTGATATTAATTATATCGCCGAGCATATCGGCAGGAATACACAGAGCGAGATTGATGTGAACGGCGCTCTGCTGGACAGAAGCCGCAAGATTTTCCGCGGCACGATCGATTTCGTCAGGGGTGCGAAGCAGGCGGTCGGGCACGAGCGTGAATACAGCCTGCTGTTCAGCCCGAACGTGCGCAACCGGACAGCCCCGCTGATTCTGTGCGCAGAAGAGGATGTGCAGGGCCAGCACGCGGCTACAACAGGAAAAATTGATGAAAACAAGCTGTTTTACCTCATGTCCCGCGGCCTCGACGAGCTTACGGCAAAAAAATTAGTGATTGAAGCGCAGTTTCAGCCGGCAACCGATAAGATTCCGGATTCAAAACTGAGAAGTGCGATTTCCGATTATGTGAAAGAGAGGCTGAACGGAATTGAATCCATATCTTGATGATTTCCCAATATTGAAACAACAGGCGAACGGAAAACGCCTTGTTTATCTTGACAACGCCGCGACCACGCAAAAGCCGGTTTCCGTTATCAGCGCGGTGGATGAATATTACCGCACCGCCAATGCCAACCCGCACCGCGGGCTTTACCAGCTCAGTATCCGTGCCACACAGATGTATGAGGATGCGCGGCATACGGTAAAGGAGTTTATTGGCGCAGAAAAGGACGGCGAGGTTATTTTTACGCGGAATGCGACGGAATCCTTAAACCTGGTCGCTTACAGCTACGGGCTGCAATTTCTGCAAGATGGCGATGAAATTGTGCTTCCGGTGTCGGAGCACCACAGCAATCTGGTGCCGTGGCAGATGGTCGCCAAAGCGAAGGGCGCGGCCTTAAGTTATCTTTATCCCAATTCCTCGGGCCGCCTTACCGACGCGGAAATTGAAAAGAAGATTACGCCGAAGACAAAGCTGGTGGCGCTGGCTCATGTTTCCAATGTACTGGGCACGGTGAACCCTGTGAAGCAGATTATTCAAAAAGCGCACAGTGTGGGCGCGGTGGTTGTATTGGACTGCGCGCAGAGCATTCCGCACTATCCGGTAAACGTAAAAGAACTGGATGCGGATTTTGTCGTATTTTCCGGGCACAAAATGCTTGCGCCGATGGGGATCGGGGTGCTGTACGGTAAGGAAGAGCTTTTGGAAAAAATGCCGCCCTTCCTGTTTGGCGGCGAGATGATTGAATATGTGTATGAACAGGATGCGACCTTCGCGCCGCTCCCGCAGAAATTCGAAGCCGGAACTCAAAATGTCGGCGGAGCGCTGGGCCTTGCCGAGGCGATCCGCTATCTGCAAAAAATCGGTTATGATAAAATTGCAAAAGTGGAATCCAACCTGTTAACTTATGCGCTGAACGGAATTGCCGCCCTCCCCCACATAACGGTGTACGGCGACGCGGGCAGTGCGCAGGAGCGCTGCGGAGTGATTTCCTTTAATGTGGATGGGGTGCATCCGCACGATGTGTCCTCCATTCTGGATGCGGACGGGGTGGCAATCCGGGCGGGTCACCATTGCGCGCAGCCGCTTATGCGGTATTTAGGCGTGAACGCCACATGCAGGGCCAGTCTTTATTTCTACAATACGAAAGAAGACATTGACGTGTTTCTTGCAAGCCTGCAAAAAGTCAGGGGGTATCTCGGTTATGGGGATTGAACAGATTTACACTGAAATTTTAACGGAGCACAATAATTCCAACAGAAATAAGCATCACATTGAAAATCCGACTTCGGTTCTAAAAGGGGTCAACCCAAGCTGCGGCGACGAAATAGAACTGGAGCTTCGTGAAAAAGACGGCCTGATTGAGGATGCCGCGTTCACGGGGGTCGGCTGCGCAATTTCTCAGGCATCCGCTTCCATTATGATTGATCTGGTTAAGGGTAAAACCACCGCGGAAGCGCTAGCCCTCGCAAAAACTTTTTTTGGTATGATCAAAAATGAAATTACCGATGAAAAGCAGCTGGAGTCACTTGACGAGGCCGTTGCCCTGAAAGATATTTCTCATATGCCCGCAAGAGTGAAATGTGCGGTTTTGGGCTGGCATACGCTTGAAAATGCAATTGAAGCGGAAAAATCCGGTCAAAGTTGACGAAGCCGGCGTAGCTTTCGCTGCCGTATGATTCGGCAAAGCAGGTTTTCCGAATTGGAAAATCAGGATTTTAAATTAAAAAGTTAAAATAGTTTCTCAAAAAAACAGCCGGTATGCTTTCTTGCGGAAGTTTACCGGTTATTTTTATTTATTTATAAAAAATAATACACCAGAATACAAATTAAAACTTTCCTGTTATAAGCAGGAACAATTGAGGCAAAATATATTTTGAGTCAAATCCAATGAGATGAGACTGTTTAATTAAAATATAATATTTGAAAAGGAGAATACAATTATGAATACTAATGACAAAAACCTGGAAGAAGCAAAACAATTAAATCAAAAATCAAGACAGGGCGGCACGAGCTCCATTGATACAACGAGTGCAAACAGCGCGTCTGCTCAGGAAGCAAGACAGCTGAATTCCCAGTATTCCAGCTCAACTTCAACCTCCGGTTCCGGCTCTTCCTCCAGCAGCTCCAGTTCTGATCAGAACGCTCTCGAGGAAGCGAAAAAATTAAACCAGCAGTCCAGACAGAGTAAAGGCAAATAAGGAATAAACCGGTTTTTATAAATCAATTAACAGAATGAGCAGCCATCCGGCGGGACGGCTGCTCATTTTTATACATAAATCAACGAATCATGACAGGCGGGAGCGAAAGTCCTCATAGCCAAATCGCCGAATGACCTTCATGCCTTCCGCTTCGCTGTAAAGCGCGATGGAAGGCAGGTTGACTCCGTTGAATGTATTGTTTTTTACCATGGTGTAATGGGCCATGTCGCAGAATACAACCCGGTCGCCGGGCTTTAACGGTTCGGGGAAGGAATAATCCCCAATCACGTCGCCAGCAAGGCAGGTCGGGCCGCCAAGCCGGTAGGAATAAGGAAGTTCGCCGGGCCCGCCCGCGCCGATAATATTCGGACGGTAGGGCATTTCGAGCACATCGGGCATGTGGCACGCGGCGGATGTGTCCAGAATGGCAATCTGAGCCCCGTTTTCCACAATGTCAAGCACTGTGGAAACAAGAAAGCCGGTATTCAGGGCGACTGCCTCGCCGGGCTCCAGGTAAACGTCAATCCCATACTTTTCTTTTATGAACAGAATTGAGCGAATGAGCGTTTCCACATCATAATCCGGTCGGGTAATGTGATGCCCGCCGCCAAAGTTGATCCATTTCATTTTTTTTAGGTATGGTCCGAATTTTTCATCTACCACTTTGACCGTACGTTCCAGCGTGTCCGAATTTTGCTCGCACAGGGTGTGAAAATGCAGGCCGTCAATCCCATCCAGTTCCTCGGGGCGAAAGTTTTTCAGCGTTACTCCAAGCCTTGAATTTTCGTAACAGGGGTTGTAAATCGGAGTCTCAATTTCGGAGTATTCCGGGTTGATTCGGATTCCACACTCGATTTTTTTCCCGATATGGCCTTTTACTTTATCTTTGTATTTGTTCCACTGATGGAAGGAGTTAAAAACAATATGGTCGCAATAATGCAGAAGTTCATTGAAGTCCGTTTGGGAGTAGGCCGGCGCGTAAACGTGAACTTCTTTTCCCATTTCCTCATAGCCAAGTCTGGCCTCAAACAGCGAGCTTGCCGTTACCCCGCTGAGGTATCTGCCCACAAGCGGAAACACGGAAAACATGGAAAACGCTTTCTGAGCGAGCAGAATCCGGCAGCCCGTCCTCTGCTGTACTAACCGGAGCAGCTCCAGATTTTTAGTCAGCAGCCCTTCGTCAACCACATAGCAGGGTGAAGGTACTGTGCTGAAATCAATGTTCATGCATTTTTCCTCAGTCAACCAGTTCCGGTGAAAAGCTCTCCTGCCAGGGCAGTCCGAACTTGTTCAGCGCTTCCATAAACGGGTCCGGGTCGAATTCTTCAATATTGAATACGCCGGGCTGCTTCCATTTGCCCGTCATTACCATCATGGCGCCGATCATGGCGGGTACGCCCGTGGTGTAGGAAATTGCCTGGGAGCCGACTTCTTCATAACATTTTTCATGTACGCTTACGTTATATACATAATACGTTTTGGGCTTTCCGTCTTTTACGCCCTGAAAAATGCAGCCGATGTTTGTTTTCCCCTTGGTTCTGGGGCCCAGAGAAGCCGGGTCGGGAAGAACGGCCTTCAGGAATTGCAGCGGCACAATCTGTTTGCCCTCGTAATTGATCGGATGGATGGAGGTCATCCCCACATTTTCCAGCACTTTCAGGTGCGTCAGATAATTCTGGGAAAAAGTCATCCAGAATCGGATGCGTTTAATTCCCCTGATGT
>JAEWBE010000094.1 GCA_023391275.1 Bacillota bacterium
CCATCTCCATCATGGAGAAGTCGCGTTTTCCTTTAACGGTAACAACAGGACCGTTAATCCCATATATCACATTCTGGTTATCCATCTAATCATCTCCGATAAAAAATAGGTATAGGCTTAGACTACAGCCATCCTCGAATTTTCTTCAAACCACGCATGCTGATCTTCCAGCAGGGCGTCCAGTGTTTCGTCAGCCATAATACCCATTTCAGAGTTGCAGGCACGTATTCCGCCGATTAATATTTCAGGATCGGCTTTGAATGTGCATTCACTGCCGAAAGTCTTTCTTATTAAATCCTGGAATTTTTCGTCGCCTTTTTTCAGGTAAATCACTGTGCCGGGGTGATGCAATTTTTCCGGAAGACCCGCTGCAATGCGTTTGAGCATCTCTGCATAATCCTCCGAGTTTGTTAATTCGGTGAGCTTTTGTTTCGCACGTTCAAAGACGCTTTCGGTTATTTTTTGTCTTTTTTCCAAAAGCTTTCTGCGCTCATCCATCTCTTTCTGAGCAATTTCGTGGGAAATGCTGTTGCGCATTTCAGCCATTTCCTTTTGGATCAGCCGATAAGCCTCTGTCAATGCTTCAACTTCCGCTTCATCAAGCTCCTTACGCTTGAAATCCATGACTTCCTGTTCGATTTTTTTGCGCTGCTCTTCGGCGTAGTGGTTTATTGCCTGATAAAACTTATTCATTTTTTCGTCATTAGCCATTATGGAACCCCCGTTCCGCCGTAACAAGCGGCCTAAATTTTGACCCCGATTGCCTCGCGGACATAACGGGTAATGGAATCCTTCGTACGGCCGTTGCCGTGTCTGTCCGGAATTTCAACAATAAGCGGACGCTTTTGATTGAGTTTGAGCTGGTCAATCAGGTCAGGGCACGTAGCGCGGAGCGCTTCCGTAATCAAAACTACAGCAACGTCATCCATTGCCATTGCTTCTTTCAAAGCTTTTTGCACTTCGGCGGTCTCGTGAACTACAACGCCGTCAATGCCGGCCAGACGCATGCCAACCTGTGTATCCACATTATCACTGATCAGATAAAAGCGCATCTTATGCACCTCAGCTTTCGGTCCGTTAAATCTTGTTCAGAATAAGGATTGAAATCAGCAGGCCGTACAGGGCAATTCCTTCGCCCAAAGCGACGAAAATCAGCGCCTTGCCGAATGCTTTCGGGTCTTCACTTGTGGCGCCGATTGCGGCAGGGGCGGCTGCGGCAACGGCGATACCGCCGCCAATGCCTGCAAGGCCGGTAACCAGAGCAGCTGCAATCAGGCCAAGGCCCTTGCCGGAATCAGCGGTCTGGGCGGAAGTGGTCGGAGCCGCCGGCGTATTGCCTGTTGTGGTGGCGGAAGCGACCACAGGGATTGCAAAGGTAACAATGCAGACCGCCATGAAAGTTAAAAGCTGTGTTGCCAGCGCACTGCGCTTCTTCTTGCCGTTCTTTACGGCGCGGATGGAAAGGGTTACCGAAACCACCAGGAATAAGACGGGTAAGCAAAATAATACAGAATTCATAAAATTGACCTCCATTAAAATACAAAATTATAAAGTCACAGACGGGAGCATCACTGCTCGGCGCGGACAACCACAGGATTGAACGGACGGCCGTCGCCGCCAAAGAATCGGCTGAACATTTCATAAAATTCAAGTCTTAATACCTGAATTCCGACAAGCAAGCCTTCCAGACCCATCACAAATACATTGCCGATTATGACAACTAGAATATATCCAATTCCACTGCTCATTTCAGCGAGCGTAAAGACAACCAGCATCATACCGGCATGAACAAGCACGAAAGCACCCACGCGCAGGAAACTCATGGTATTTGTGGCGAAGCTAAGCAAAAATTCAAACACTTCGAAAAAGTTCTGCATGATGAAGTCGCCCCATTTTTCGGGCTTCCAGTCCGGTCGGTGTTCCACCAGCCCACCAAGTACTTCCCGAAAGAACATCACAACAATTGGAAGGATGATTAAGCAAAGCACATAAACGGGATTGACAATATTCCAGCCGAATACGGCCTGACCGCCAAAGCCAACGACTAAAGAACTGTAAAATACAAAGCCGGCAAGTCCGTTTGGGCCGAAAAGCGCGTTTTCGTAGTGCTTCCGTTTCAATGAGGAGTAAATATTGATCAGAATGGCTATAATCACCAGCCCAACGCCGATTCCCACCGCGGAATAAATAATCAAGTTCGTCGTAGCCGGCTCCATGACCTTAATCGGCTTTTCGGGGAGTCCGAAAATAATTTTATAAAAAGGATCCAGTGCGTTTTCAAATCCGAATGCCGAACCGAATAAAATTCCGAACAGGGCGGAGGAAATTCCGCAGGGAATTAGAATTTTGCCAAGCTTCATCTTCTTTTTATTCCACATGAACCAGCCGATGAGAGAGACAACAAGCCCCTGACCAAGGTCGCCGAACATAATACCGAACAGAATCAGGTAAGTAATCGCGACAAACGGTGTGGGATCAACCTCATCATAGGATGGGAGCCCATACATATCAACGAAAAATTCGAACGGCTTAAACAGCTTTTTGTTTTTCAGTTTAACCGGCGGCGAATGAATCAATTCTTCTTCGGCGCCTTCAAACGTGTATTCAATGGATTCCACCTGATCAAGTTTGTCTTTAAAGAAGCTTTCTTTTTCTTTGGGAATCCAGCCGGTCAATATAAAGTTTCCGTTGTATCTTGCGGCGTAACGGCGAATACCGAAATAAACGGATTGCTCCGTAAGCCACGAATATACTTTTTGATACATCGGTTTGCCGTTTTTCCACAGTTCATCAAATTTTTCATCCACCCGGCGAATCCGTTCAATTTCACTGTCGCGTTTTCCGCGCAGCGTTTCAACCACGGTTTCGGGAGTGCCGGTCATTTCGGCTAAACGCGTTCTTTCAAAATAAAGGCTTGAAAAGATGCGGTCAACCTCGCTTACCACGTCAATCGGGGAAAAATAAACACCCCAGTAGTGCGTTTCACTGCTGGTGCTCGGAAAGAACACGATATAAGGGTTTTGCTTATATGAGTTTAATTTTTCGTAGCTTTCTTTCGGAAGCGAGCCAAAGCGAACCTTTATGTATTCGCAGGCGTGAATTTCGTCAAGATTGAGGTCCAGGCCGATAAAATGGCTGATCTCCTCAATGTGACGGGTGTATTCCTGAATTTTCTCCTGTGCGTCGGCACGCTGTTTTTGCAGATCATTAAAAGAGGAGGAAATGGATTCGACATACGCTCTCATTTCCTCAGGACTCATGTTAATGTTTGCAACCTCGTCGGCGCTTAAAAGTTCCAGCTTCTTTTTTGCGCCTGCCAGTGCTTCCGTTAACTGCTGCAACGGTTCGGAATAAGGATTTTCTTCATTCAGGGGAGAAAATTCAGATGTGTCGGAGTAAAAAGACAGGGCGTTGTCCGGATGAAACACACAGGATCTTCCGCACAGGGAAACCACCTTGTCCAGTTCGGCCATTCTTCCTATTATACTGACTACATCAATTTTTAAAACAGCCAATAATCAATTACTCCTTTCGCTTATAATTGTAAACAACGAGTAATTTTGCAATTTCATCAGGGGAAAGCTTGTATCGAACCCCTTCTACAATGGTAATGATATCCGTGAGCTCGCACTGGGTGAGAAAGGTATACGACATCATGACGACTGAGGGATGCGTGGAAAAGTGAATATTATAACGGCAGGTAATATATTTTGCATGATTGGGAATTTCATCAATATAAGTGTGGCTGATCTTTAGAAAGCGCTTTCCGATGGAAGTTTTGCTCATCAGGGCGGTGACTTCTTCTTCCGTTGGCGCTTCAATCATTTCATTTAAGATGCGGGGGCTGATGTCGCCAAAGGGGAGGAGTGAACTGCGGATAAAATCCGGACCTGCGTTGTATGAAATTTTCAACCGGATAATACGCGAGTAATTGAGCAAATCGATATAAGAGTTGAAAATTGCACGAAGCTGCCGTGCGGTTTCTCCACGGGTATATTTGTTGATTACCTCAAATATGCTGGAATAAAGATAGGTGTAAAGCACATTCTCAATTCCTGTATAATTGAGCGGAATCCCCTTCACCGGCTGAAAGGTGGCCAGCAGTTCGCGGTATGGCGTATGGGTCAGTGCGTCGAGGAGATCGTCGAAGCTTTTTATTTGACTTAATGCGTTCAGATCAATGTGTGTGTGACGGTTCAGGTACATGGGCATTGCAAAAATATATTCTTCCGGTTTGCCCGCCTCCAGCAGCATGATACTGTGTAAAATTTGTTCAATTTCACTGCGTCTGATCAGGTACTGGGCGAAATGCTCTCCCACCGATATTTCATACCGGCAAAGGGAAGCGTAGTCTTCAAAAAGCTTTTGCTTTAATTTTGCTTCAAGCTGACCGCGGTGAATCGAGTTTTCGTTGATGCCGGCAAGCGCATTTTTGTATGCTGTGCGGGTTTTCAAGTAGGATGCAACCTCGCTGACACTCTGACAGGCCAAAAGATCCCTGTAGTTTTCGTCCGTAAGGTGCCTTCCGTACATGGCGCGCGCTTTTGACAAAATCGCATTGGAAGCCAGGGTGGAAAGCATTTGCATCACTCTCCTATCACTCTCGCGACGATGGTATTCACCCACTCGTCACCCTTTTCCTTATAAAGATCATCCAGCTTTTGCGCAAATGCGGCGTTTTTCTTTTTCTTTTCTTCCCAGTCCGTTTCCGCGGCAGCGCGCTCGTTGGGTTCGTTTATGGCAATTCGTTTTCTGGCTCTTTCAAGATATTCGCTCCGGATTTGTTCCCGCTTCTGAAGAATTTCTTTCTCCGAGCTTACCTTTTCCAATTGAGCGGCATCTGTAATTTCTCTGGCTTTACGGTCCATATCGACGATTTGTTTAATTAAATCCTGCATTCTGGCCGCACCTCCTCATCGTTGTTAAACTAATCAGGGCTTCAGATGGTGATTACCTATTATAAGCCCGCTTTTCTATTTTTACAAGATAAATTCTATGCAATTAAATCAAAAAATTTTCAACAATATTAGCAGATATCCTATCTGATTCAATTTTTTATACAATTTAAACGCATGAAATTGCATAATCTAACCTAAACTCATTTATAATTTCTCTGCAAATTTCATGCGGAGACATTAATTTTTTAAGCTTTGTATCGGTGCCGGAATCCGACCGCCGCGCTGAATAAATTTCAGCGGGGAATACTGATTTACTTCCATTACGGGTCCGCCGCCCAGCAATCCGCCAAAGTTCAGTTCCTCACCGGCCTTTTTACCGATTGCGGGGATCAGACGAACAGCGGTGGTTTTGGAGTTGATCATGCCAATAGCGGCTTCATCCGCGATAATTGCGGAAATGATTTCGGCTGAAGTATCACCCGGCACGACAATCATATCCAAACCGACCGAACAAACCGCTGTCATTGCTTCCAGCTTTGTAATGCTCAGTGCTCCGCATTGCGCCGCTTCAATCATGCCCGCATCCTCCGTTACCGGAATAAATGCGCCCGAAAGTCCCCCAACGTGGGAAGAAGCCATGATGCCGCCTTTTTTTACAGCGTCGTTCAACAGCGCAAGCGCGGCGGTCGTACCGTGCGCGCCGCAGCGCTCAAGACCCATTTCCTCCAGGATGTGCGCTACCGAATCGCCGACTGCGGGTGTGGGGGCGAGGGAGAGGTCCACGATACCGAACGGAACGTACAGCCTGCGCGAGGCCTCCTGCGCAACAAGCTGGCCCATTCTGGTGATTTTAAATGCTGTTTTTTTGATAATGTCCGCAACACCGGTAATGTCGCAGTCGCCCGCCTTGGCAAGCGCAGCGCGCACTACGCCCGGACCGGAAACACCCACATTAATAACGCAGTCAGGTTCGCCCGCTCCGTGGAACGCACCCGCCATAAACGGGTTGTCCTCCGGTGCATTGCAGAACACCACGAGTTTTGCGGCGCCAATACAGTCACGGTCGGCGGTTGCTTGGGCCAGTTCACGCACAATGCCGCCCATTTTAGCCACGGCATCCATATTGATGCCCGCCTTTGTCGTACCGATGTTAACGGAAGAACACACCAGTTCAGTTTGGCTCAGCGCTTCGGGGATACTGGTAATCAGCGCGTAATCTCCGGGTCCAAAGCCTTTGTGCACCAGGGCGGAATACCCGCCGATGAAATTGACGCCCGTTGCCTTTGCGGCACGGTCAAGCGCTTTGGCAAAATGAACCGGGCTTTTGCCGGGGCACGCCGCCGCAATCATCGCAATCGGCGTTACGGAAATCCGCTTGTGAATAATGGGAATACCATACTCCTTGCTGATATCCTCGCCGGTTTTTACCAGCTTGCCGGCATAACGGCAGATTTTGTCATATATCTTGTCACATGCCCTGCCCATATCCGAATCAATGCAGTCAAGCAGTGAAATTCCCATTGTGATGGTACGCACGTCAAGATTTTCATTGTCGATCATATTAATGGTTTCCAATATATCGTGGGAATCTATCATCTTTATTATCAAGCCTTTCCAATAAAATATACGGATCCTTCTAAAAAGGACCGGGCTCAGATTCGGTGCATCGAATTGAAGATATCTTCGTGCATTACATGAACGGTAAGATTCATGTCGTTGCCAATCGCCGTGAGTTTGTCCGAAAGTTCACTGAAAGGAATAGTGGATTTTGAAATATCCACTACCATAATCATGGCGAACAGGTCCTGCAGAATAGACTGTGTCACTTCCACAACATTCACTCCGCTATCCGCACAAATAGTGGAAACCCGGGCAAGAATGCCTACCATATCTTTGCCGATCACAGTAATGACAGCACGCATAAAATTACCTCCAAAAATGTATATTATAGAAAACTTATTGTCATTATGGACGAGAATTGAATACTTGTCAATAGTGCATGAAAAGTGGATTTTTTTCTCCAGTGGTCAAATTGTTTAAAATATTTGTTGATTTTTTTCGGGAAATATTTATTAATAACGTATAAATATATATCGATTTATGCTACTATATATTTACTATACTACTGTAAAAATCATATAAATTTTATTGGAAAAACTGCAGACTGCAGGAGGGAAACAATGAAATATCGCTATATATCGGACAGTCACGTTCATTCCGACTGTTCCCGCGACGGCAGTGACCCCACTATGATGATGTGTGAAAGTGCGGCCCGGCTTGGCTTCTACGCGTTGACACTGACGGATCACTGCGAGTGCAACGCTTATGTTTCAGAAGCGTATGACCGAAGTATCCGTCAGTCTTATTTTGAAGCCCGCAAGGCTTCGGCGGTTTTTCGTGAACGGCTGCATGTTTATGCAGGGGTGGAAATTGGACAGCCTGTGCAGAACCTGGCTGCCGCAGAAGATGCGCTGGATTCCTGTGATTTTGACTTTACCCTTGCCTCGGTTCACAATGTAAAAGACATGGAAGATTTTTTCGAACTGGATTATTCAAAAATTACATTAAGCGACGCACTAAGCCGTTATTTTAATGAAATACTTGAAATGATCGCATGGGGAAGATTTGATTCGCTTTCGCATCTGACTTACCCGTGGAGGTATATCGTCGGTGAGCGCGGTATGGTAATTCAGGAAAATAAGTATCAGGATAAAATTGATGAAGTTTTAAAACTGCTGATTAAAAATCACAGGGCATTGGAGGTAAACACTTCCGGGCTTCGTCAGAAACTTGGGAAAACCATGCCGGATTTGCCGGTGCTCCAGCGTTATCGCGAGCTTGGCGGGAAACTGGTTACAATCGGCTCCGACGCCCACCGCTGGGCGGATGTCGGCGGCGGGGTGGAACAAGGCCTCAGTCTGCTGCGCCGGGCAGGATTCAGCCACTTTACTATATATGTGAAACACCAGCCTCAGTTTTTACCCATTGAGTAATGGCTTTTCCTGCTGAAAAGCGGCGGGAAGAGCCTAAATTATAATAATTTGCAGGAGGAGCGCATTTATGGATCGTTTGTTAACCCTATTGGACGAAAACGCACGCCTTACCACCGCACAGCTTGCGGCTATGCTCGATAAGACGGAGAACGAGGTTGCCGAAGAAATCGCAGCTTATGAAAAAGCCGGGGTGATCCGCGGTTACAAGGCCTTGATTAACTGGGAAAAAGTGGATGAAAACAAAGCCAGCGCTTTGATTGAACTGCGCGTGTCGCCAAAGCGCGACCGAGGTTTTGATGAAATTGCCGGCCGCATTATGCAGTTTGAAGAGGTTGAAAGCGTGCACCTGATGTCCGGCGGCTATGATCTGGCTGTAAAGGTACATGGCCGCAGCATGCAGGAAATCGCCATGTTTGTCATGCGCCGTCTTTCCACGCTGGATTCCGTGTTGTCCACAGCCACACACTTTATTTTAACCCGTTACAAGGACGGAGGAGTGATCCTCAATCAGGAAGAGGAGCGGGATGAGAGAAGGAGTGTGCTTTGTGATTGATTACCAACTCATGCTTAATGATGAAGTAAAGCAATTAAAGCCGTCCGGAATCCGCCGCTTTTTTGATATTGCAAATGAAATGGATCACGTAATTTCGCTGTCGATTGGCGAGCCGGATTTTTCAACGCCCTGGCACGTCAGGCAGGAAGGCATTAAATCGCTTGAGGACGGGAAAACGTGGTATTCCCCGAAT
>JAEWBE010000103.1 GCA_023391275.1 Bacillota bacterium
GTATTACAAACGGGTCAGCGGACTCGGTTAATAAATTGGCAGCGGCGAAGATTGCTCTTGAAGAAGCCATTACCAATCAGACGAACAAATTAAAAACCGCTCAGCTTACCTACGAAACCAGTAAGTCGAACGCAGCCAACGCGCTTGTTACGGAATCCTTGACCAAGTCCGATCTTACGAATGAAATCGCAACAGACCAGGAAAATTTAAAGGAAAAACAGGCTGATCTGGCAAAATATCAGGCTTTGCAAAAAAGTTTTTCAACGGACTACGCGAAACTTCAGCAGTTGAAAAAGTGGCGGGACGACGCGAAAACGACAGAAACAAGCTACACCACACAGCTTACATCGTACGAGGAGGATCATAAGGGGATTCTGGATAAACTGGATGAACTGAAGACTGCAAAAGATGATGCATACGCTGAGTATACGTACGAAAAGTCATTGGGGAACAAGGCTACCGATGAGCATTCCGCGTACCTTGCAGCCGATGAGGAATACGACGACTATTATAATTATGTTCAAAGCACGGCCACAGGAAAAGAAGATTTAGAAAAAAAGGTCGCGCAGTACACGGCGGAATATGATAATTATTCTAAAGCTTATGATGACTATAACGATACCTATACTGTAAAATATGGAATCACTTCATCCAACGAGACAACCGCCGCCGCCGAACTCGCCGACAAGGTGACTACGCTGCAAAGCGACGTCAAGTCCGCTCAATACGCCCTGGAAAAGGCCCAGAAGTCCTTGAACGGAAATCTGGACGCGGCGGAGCAGGCGCTGCAGGGCAGTTTGAACGACGGTACAAGCGCGCAGTCGACTTATGACCTGACGGTTGACCAGCTTGCTGAAGCGGTTTCGACACAGCAGGCAACTTATGATAATCTGAAGAGTGAACTTGCCGATGTGGAGAGCGCCATTAACGGAAACGGCACGGTTACCTCCCCATGTGACGGTGTCATTGTCTCCGTCAGCTATACGGACGGCAAAGATGTTGCAGCAGGGGACACCATTGTAACGATTGCGAAAACAGCAAAAGTAAAAATGTCGGTTTCCCTTTCTGAAGAAGATGTTACCGAGGCTACCATCGGGCAGACAACGGAAATGACTCTTACCGCGTACGACGGCCAGACCTTTGCTGGCAAAGTGGTGAGCATCGCGACTTCCCCGGCCCGAACAGGTTCCTCCTCCGTTACCTATACCGTCACGTCAGAAATGACCACGGACAATACTCAGGATGTTTACATAGGAATGAGCGGAGAAGTCAATTTTATAAAGAAGCAAAAGAAGAATGTGCTCTATGTGGCCGATCAGGCGATTACCTTTGAAAACGGCGTATCGAGCGTACTTTTGAAAAATGCAGACGGCACGCATACAAAGACGACCGTTACAACCGGATTTTCCAACGGCCGCTATGTTGAGATTCTCAGCGGTTTACAGGAAGGGGATACCATGCTGGCGGAAAGTGCGGTGGTAAAATGAGATTCAGCGAAATTTTACATTTGGTATGGATGAATATCACAGAGAATAAAACCAAGGTTCTGCTTACATCCCTCGGCGTAGTTGTCGGCGCGGCGACCATTGTGCTGGTTATCGCCATAGGGCACGGCGGGGAAGTGGATGTGCAGGAACAGTTCAAAACCCTGAATGTCGGCGCAATTGAAGTGAAAGTCAGCACCCAGGCGGATATGCAGGATGCAATGGCGGGGGGGATGCCCTTCTTTATGGGCGGCGGCGCTCCCACTGGCGGCGGCAACAGCAATCGCTCGGGCGGCGGTGCGAACCGTTCAGGCGGCAATGGCGGAATGGCTGCGTTTTTTGCGGGAGGTTCCGCCGCAAGGGCACAGAAAGGCGTAACGCTTACCACGACGGATGTTGACGACCTTCTGTCCTTTGTGCCGAATCTTACCTCCGCCTCCATTATTTCGAGCGGAACCGGCGCAGTGCTCACCGATGAGTTGGATGAGGAAACTGACGAAACAATCGTCGGCTGTCTGCCGGAGTACCAGAGCATCAGTAATCTGGAAATGCTGACCGGTGATTTCATCACGCAGGATGATCAGGATAACAAATCGAAAGTAGCTGTTGTCGGTTCAAAACTGGCGAAAACATTATTTGGCAGTTCCTATGCCGCATATGGCTCGGATATGACAATCGAAGGAAAAAGCTACACGGTGGTCGGGGTGCTGGCTGAAATGGGTACGGTTTCTTCCGGCATCAGTCCGGATGACTCGATTTATCTTCCGTATTCAACAGCGAACAAATATGTGCTTGGCAGCTCCGCAACGCCGACAATTACGGCGATTGCCTCCGACGTAAAACAGGTTTCCACTGCCATGGACAACATTCAGGCGGTATTAACCGAAAACTATCCCAGCGGAAAATTCACTCTGACCGACGCCGGCAGCGAAATGGAAGCGGCGACTACTTCTGCGAATACTCTTTCCATGCTGTTGATCGCGGTGGCGATTATCGTCTTTATCGTTGGCGGAATCGGCATTATGAATGTACTGTTTGTTTCCGTGAAAGAACGCACGCAGGAAATCGGAATTTTAAAAGCGCTCGGATGCAGTAAACGGGAAATACTGTTGGAATTTTTGGCCGAGGCGAATCTGATCGGAACCTTCGGTGGGATTGTCGGGGTAGCTGCCGGGTTTGCACTGGTACCGGCTGTGCGCCTGACCGGCATGACAGTGGAGCCCTTGGCCATCGGCGGTGTGCTCGCGCTGATTTTCGCGGTCGTAACCGGAACGGTCTTTGGATTTTACCCCGCGTACAAGGCGGCTCAGCTGACACCAATTGAAGCCTTATCGCAGGAATGACAGGAGGATGTTATGAAACTTTTAAAAAGAACGGTATGCGCAGCCCTCATCCTTATCATGGTGACGGTTTCGTTTGCCGGCTGCTCATCCAAAAGCGGTTCTTCCCAGTCGCCGACCGAATCGGGAACACAAAATCAGCGCGGAAACTGGCAGAACGGCACGCAAAGCGGAATGTCGTCGCGGCGGATGCGCAGCAGCAGCGGATCGGCGCAGAATACAGGCAGCGCAACGCAGACCGGCAGCGCCGCACAGCAGGGCGGTGCTTCGAACGGAGAGTCAGCGTCACAGACGCAGCTCCTGGGTAAGGTGACCTCCATTATTGGAAATGAGGTTGTACTGGCTGTTGGAACCCAGTCAAACGATCAAAGCTCCTCCGGATTCACGCTCACAGGGGAGACCCAGACGCTGCTGATTCCGGTTGGCCTTTCCCTGTCGGGGACAGTTTCCAGAACCGGTACGGCCGGCTCTGCGGGCGCCAATGCCGCAGCGGGCGGAGGATATGCGGCAGCCGGAGCTGCCGGCGGCACCGGTACAGCGGGAAATGCAGCCGCGCGGACAGGAACCACTTCGGCAAGAACGGGAACCAATACTACAGCTGCCAGAACAGGAACCACTTCAGCGACAAAAACAACGGCGGGTACTGCTGCAGCCACAACACGCACCAGCGACTTTTCCAGCATCACGGCCGGCATGATTCTGCGCATTACGCAGAAGACTGTTAACGGTACACTGACGGTTGTTAAGGTGGCTGTCGTTTCCAGATAATCGAAAGGGTGCCTAATATGGAAAACATAATTAAGATGAGCCAAATTTATAAATGTTATAAAATCGGCAGTGACACCCTCGATGTGTTGAAACATATTTCACTGGATGTGGAACAGGGCGAATACCTTGCAATTCTTGGGCCATCCGGTTCCGGCAAAAGCACGCTGATGAATATTATCGGTTGTATGGACAGCTTTCAGGAAGGCGAATACTGGCTGACAGGCCAGCCTGTGCACGAAATGAAGGATGCTCAGCTGACGCATTTACGGAATCAGCAGATCGGATTTATCTTTCAGAAATATCAGCTGATAAAAAAATATGATGTTCTTCAGAACACCATGATGCCGCTGCTGATTCGCGGGGCGTCCCATAAGGAGGCGGCAGCGCTCTCCATGGAAAAGCTGGAAATGCTGGAGATGTCCGAACGGATTCACCATAAGCCCAATGAGCTTTCCGGCGGTCAGCAGCAAAGGGTGGCCATTGCCCGCGCTCTGGTTGGAAAACCGAAACTGCTTCTGGCCGACGAGCCGACAGGCGCACTGGACTCCGCAACGGGCAAGGAGGTTTTAAAACTTTTCGGGCAGCTTCACGAAATGGGGAATACCATTGTCATGATTACCCATGATCTGAATGTCGCGAGCTATGCGGAGCGTGTCATTAAAATTGTAGATGGTGAGCTTTTTGAAAACGAGAGCTTTGAGACCGAAACTGTTCAAGGGAGGAATTAACATGCGCAAGTATAGAACAGCAGTATTAATACCGGTTGTTGCATTGATCGTGATCGGATTTTCAGCGGTGGCCTTTGCGGATACGGCCAGCACGGGGGAAAGCTATACTTCCACGGTGACATTAAGCACTGTAACACTTCCCGAGCATACCAGTTATATCAGTGACGAATATTTTGGAGTAATCAATGTAAGTGTGGATGACGGAACTGTGGTGGCTGCTACGATGGATACACAGGGGCGTGTGGTGGTAACCGCTGTCGGTACCGGCAGCACAACGGTAAGGTACTGGTTTAAAACCGCGCAGACGGACAGCTGGACAATGGCAAAGGTTCCGATCGTTGTTTCCGATACGGCTACAAAGGTGACAACCTCCGCTTCAACCGGCCTTGTGTTTCCGCAGACCCAGGCCAGTATTGCAAAAGGGAGCAATTATACGCTGACCGGCATTATGCTTGATGGCGTGGCGGTGGATGCCAGCAGCCTTTTGTGGGTCTCTTCTTCCGACTCTGTCTTTACCGTCGAAGCAAATACAGGGAAGGTTACCGCTGTCGGTACAGGTTCGGCCCTGCTTTATGCGGTTGACCCAAAGACCAATGCCGCCGCAAACATCAATTTATCGGTGTATTGACCCAATGCATCGATGTTTATATATAAATTCACTTCCCAAGTGCTATGAGAAGGTGATTCAACCGTGGTAGCATCCACAATTCGGGTTCCGCAAAACCGGCATCGTAAGAGCGATGCCGGTTTTGCGTTTTTTAAAGAAAAATATTCAGTTTGCCTGCTGCCTTGTCCGGCAGGCAGTTTTGCTGAAGTGAAAGTGAATATCTTCGAATTGGCAATCAGAAACAATTACCATTCAATTTATCTAGTTTTTACTTAAAATACGGATTGAATTTCTTCATTTGCTTCATTGACAGACGAAGAGAGGAAGCTTATTATATTGATTAATGACTAAAAGTCATTTTTATAATACGGAAAGGATGATGATACCGGTGAGGACGACGAAGATAATTGAAAATAAGAGCATGAAAATGGCAAAGCTGTGTGACGCCGCTTATGAACTGTTCATATCAAACGGCATACAAAACACGGTCATTGATGATATTGTGAAAAGAGCCGGTGTGGCGAAAGGAACTTTTTACCTGTACTGCAAGGATAAGTATGATTTAGTTGACAAAATCATTTTAAAAAAAAGCGCCGCGGTATTTGAATCCGCAATGACAGCGGTAGCGGAAAAACAAAAAACGGAGCAAATGGATTTTTTAGAGAGCGTCATCTTTTTTGTGGACTATCTGCTGGAATTTTTTAAAAACAACAAAAAGCTGCTTTCGCTGATTTACAAAAACCTTTCGTGGGAACTGTACGAGAAAGCTTTGACGTATGAGGAGATGGAGGGAGCCAAGCAGATTTTTCTTCAGCATTTTATTACAGACGGGTATGATACCGAAATTGCAAAACAGCGGTTGTTTATTGTCGTCTCAATGGTCGGGGGAGTCTGCTATAACTCCATTGTTCTTGAAATGCCTTACCAGATTGACATCATCAAGCATGAATTATACCGGTCGATTACAAGAGTCTTGACCAGCTGATTCGGCGCGTAGGGCTTTTTAACACATGGCTGGCGGCAAATGAATCATAAGGGGAGCAGCAGGAATGAAATTGCAGCATATACCGAAAAGCTCACATACAGTTGTGGACTTTATTATCAACAGACGAAAATTAATTGAAGTTATCTTTCTTGTTCTTGTCCTGATCAGTCTTTTTTGTAAATCCTTTGTAAGCATCAACTACGACCTCACAAAATATCTGCCGGGTACCGCGCCGTCCGAACAGGGCATCAGCGTTATGGAGCGTGAATTCGGCTATCCGGGTACGGCGCGTGTTATGATTGACAATGTTTCACTGTATCAGGCGAAGCAATATAAAGACAAAATCGAAGCGGTGGACGGCGTCGATATGGTGATGTGGGCCGACACGACGACGGACGTTTATCAGGCCGATCAGTTTATCCGGTACAACGATATTGAGGACTATTATAAAAATGGATATTCCGTCATGGATATCACTTTTAAAGGAAGCGACACCAGTTCGCGTACATCCAAAGCAATTGACCAGATTAAGGCAATTACCGGGAGCAAGGGGCATTTTGTCGGAGCGGCTGTTCAGAACAAATCTTTAAGTGAGAACCTGAGCAGGGAAATGACCAGTGCCACAATCATCTGCATCGGCATGATTATCCTGATTCTGTGCCTTACAACCACATCGTGGTTTGAACCCATTCTGTTTTTACTTATTATGGGGATTGCCATTATTATCAATCAGGGAACCAATATCTTTTTGGGCGAGGTTTCCTTCCTGACATCCAGTGTTTCGTCCGTGCTTCAGCTTGCGGTTGCAATGGATTATTCCATCTTTTTAATTCACTCTTTTACACGGGAGAGGGAAAAGGGTCTGGAACTGGCCGACGCCATTGCAAACGCCATACGGCATTCCGCAAAATCTATTCTGGCCTGCGGCGTGGCGACTTTTTTCGGCTTTATCGCACTGGCGCTGATGAAATTTTCAATTGGCTTCGACATGGGCATCGTTTTGGCGAAGGGAATTTTAATCAGTGTACTGACTGTGCTGTTCCTGATGCCGTCGCTCATTATCCGCTGGGCAAATCTGATTGAAAAAACCGCCCACAGGCCATTCCTGCCGTCGTTCGACCGGTTTAGCAGGGGCGTTTTCAAAAGCCGTTATGCGGTCCTGATTATTGTGCTCGCTGTTGCGGCACCGGCCTATGTCGGCAAGGGCCTGACCAATTTTGTGTACGGCAGTCAGGCTGTCGGCGCGGGCGAGGGTACAAAGGTTTATGAGGATGAACAGGCAATTGACAGGCAGTTTGGGCGGAGCAATATGATATTGGCTTTGGTGCCCAATACCTCCATTGTAAAAGAAAAGGAACTTTCCAATGAACTGAAAAATCTCAGTTACGCAAAAAGCGTGACTTCCCTTGCGAACAGTCTGCCCGACGGTGTTCCGGAAAGCATTCTGCCCGGGAGCATAACAGGTAAGCTCCACACGGATAAATACGCGAGGGTGCTGATTTATATCCGGGCAAAGGATGAAAGCAGTCTTGCTTTCCAATGCTCCGATGAAATACAGTCTATTGTAAAAAAGTATTATCCGCAGAATTCCTATGTGGTCGGTACAACGCCGTTTACCCAGGATATCAAGTCCACTATTACAAGCGACTATGACTTTGTTGACATGCTCTCTTTGCTGAGCGTGGCAATCGTGGTAATGATTACATTCAGATCCATTTTGATTCCGGTTTTAATCCTGATTCCGATTGAAGTCGCTATTTTTATCAATATGCTTTTCCCGTACCTTATGGGCAATCAGCTTATTTTCATGGGATATATCATTGTAAGCTGTATCCAGTTGGGTGCAACGGTGGATTATGCAATCCTGATGACGAACAACTATCTGGAAAGCCGCTCGCAAACGGATCGAAAAACTGCGGCGCTTGAAGCGGTTTCCGTTACTACTCCGCCTTTGTTGACCTCCGCCACAATCCTTGCCGGCGTGGGCTATATTCTGTACTTTACTTCTTCCATCAGTGCAATCGGGGACATGGGCCATCTGATCGGAAGGGGCGCGCTGCTCAGTTTGTCGCTCGTCGTTTTTGTGCTGCCGGCATTGCTGTATTTCTTTGACAAACCGATCAGCAACCATCTAAAAAGGCTTCAGCTGCTGCATGAAAAGGGAGATCGGAAACGCAGGCATTTGATACAGAAATTCGGTGCCGGCAAACGGCTGAAAATATCGGGTTGAAAACGGTCTTTCTAAAACGTATAGATCAAGGAGGTATTTTTTAATGAAAACAATACATAGAGTTCTGGCGGGATGCCTTGCGGCGGTTATTATGGTTCCGGCGGTCTCAACCGCAGCGAAGGCCGCCGAGCCGGGCGTATCCATGGATGAAGCGGTTTATGTGAATTTGGATTACTACGGTAAACCGGAGAAAGTCAATGTTGTCAAGGGTTGCGATTTGAACGGGAAAAATCAATTTACCGATTATGGCTCCTATGACGGGGTTACAAATATGTCCAATGATGCAAAGCCGGCGGTGACGGGGGACTCTGTCAGCTGGAACCTGCCGGAAAATACGGGGCGTTTTTATTACGAATGCACCCCGAAAAGCAATGCGGTAACACTGCCGTGGGATTTTGACGTATCCTATAAGCTGAACGGTGTCCCCTTTGATGCGAAAAAGCTTGCGGGAGCCTCCGGAACGGTTGAAATCAATATAAAAGCAGTTCCAAATAAAAGTGCGGATGACTACTACAAAAACAATATGCTTCTGATGGTGGGGACTTACGTTAAATTAAAGGATACTCTAAGTGTGGAAGCCCCCGGAGCCCAGCTGCAGTCATTGGGTGATTATAAGGCCGTTTTGTTCAGCGGGCTCCCCGGGGAAGAAGAGTCTTTCACGGTTCGCATTGGCACGAAAAGCTTTGAATCCGCCGGAATGGTGATGATGATGGTGCCGGGCACGCTGGAGCAATTCAACGATATTAAGGACCTTAAAGAGGATAAAGATACAATCAAGGATTCTATGGATGCGGTCAGCCTGAGCACCAACCAAATTTTAGGTACGCTTGAAAGCATGTCGGGCGGCCTTAGTCAGACGAAGGCCGGGCTTTCCGCACTGGATGGCGCCAGAGGCACGATTTCGTCTTCTAAAGGCACCGTGTATGCAAATGCCGACAAGGCGCTTGCGGATTTATCTTCCATAACGACCCAAACTGCCGCTGTCATTCCCCACCTTCAAAACGGGGAACAGCTGGTACAGGACGTAAATACGGATATGAACGCGATGAATCAGACGATTTCCGCTGCCGGCTCCGATGCGATTTCTCTTTCCAGCGCCATAGAAAGGGTCCGGCTGGATGTGAGTGATCTGCGTGACGTTCTGGACAATGTGGATGATTTATCCGGCGACCGTGCAAACCTGACGCAGAGTTTAAAAACCGACCTGGGTACTGCGCAGGCCGACCTGAAAGCGCTTCAGCCCTATATTGCTCAGTTGAATGCAAATTCCGCCCAGTTGACGAAAGATAATGCCGGCCTTACACAGGTGCTGGAGTACCTTTCGGCGGTTTCCGGCTCAGGCTCAGCGGGCACTGCGACCGATCAGGCAATGGCGGCAATTATTAAACAGACAGCTCCGGTGCTTGCAAGCCTTACAAAGGTTATGCAGTCCTCCAACACGATTGCGGGTGCCCTCGGGCAAATATCGGGTCAGTCGGACGAACTCTTTAAAACGGGGAATGAAACTGTCAGTGTGGCAGATTCCTACTTTGACGCGCTTGAGGATGGCGGAGAGACTGCCGATGAACTGCTGAAAGATACGAACCATATTGGCAGCGCGATGGAATCCACGCTGGGCAACGCACAGAAGCTGATTGGCAATCTCACTGCGCTAAACAACACTGCCAACCAATATAAAGACGGCGCGGTCGGAGCGCTGAAGGATACCGAGGAGTTGGCCCGCCGCCTGACAAACGGGCTTGTCAGCACGCAGGCATTCCTAACCTCACTGGAGACCATCATGAAAACCAGCGGGGAAAAACTGGATGACGGTACCCGGAAAAGCTTAAATGGCCTGATCGATGTGCTTCAGAAGAGCCTTGACGGGCTTGGGGCAACCTCCACCATCAAAAATGCAAACAATACGATTCACGATACTGTGAATAATGAAATAAATAAGTTTGAAAATAAAAATAACTTTCTGAATCTGGATGCGCAGGCAAAACCGGTTTCCTTTACCTCTGTGCGAAACGCATCTCCGTCAAGTATTCAAATCGTCTTGCGCACAGAGGAAATCACGAAGGATGAAGGAAACGCCGGTACGGCGGATTTGGAAAAAGCGGAAGACAGCACCAGCGTTCTGGACAGAATGCGAAACGTGTTCGTAAAGCTTTGGAATGCGATTGCGTCCGTATTTTCAAAATAAACAGCGGATGTGCTGCTAGAAAGCCGGCATCGTTTAATAACGATGCCGGCTTTCTGCTGATTTTTTGATACTCAACGGCAAAAATAAAAAATTATTTGATTATTTCGGGCAAAAGACTTACAATAAAGTGTATTTGATAATTGGTGGAGGAAGAAATTTGTCTAACTACGTGAACGAAATCAAAAAGAGAAGAACATTTGCAATTATATCCCACCCGGATGCCGGTAAAACGACCCTGACGGAAAAGTTTTTGCTGTACGGCGGCGCCATTACGCTGGCGGGCTCGGTAAAGGGCAAAAAAACAGCGAAACACGCGGTTTCCGACTGGATGGAGATAGAAAAACAGAGAGGAATTTCTGTTACATCCTCTGTCATGCAGTTTAATTACAATAATTATTGCATTAATATTCTGGACACCCCCGGTCATCAGGACTTTTCGGAGGACACCTACCGCACCCTGATGGCGGCCGACTCGGCGGTCATGGTTATTGATGCCTCAAAAGGTGTTGAAAAGCAGACCAGAAAATTGTTTAAGGTTTGTATGCTGAGGGATATCCCGATTTTTACTTTTATCAATAAAATGGACCGCGAAGCACGCAGTCCGTTTGACCTGCTGGAAGAAATCGAAAAGGAACTCGGCATTAAAACATTTCCGATGAATTGGCCGATTGGCTCCGGTAAGGAGTTTAAGGGTGTTTATGACCGCGGTAAAAAAGAAATTATCGCGTTTAAGGCCAACAACGGCCAACGGGAAGTCGAGGCCACGGAAGTGGAGCTCAACGATGAAAGGCTGGAAGAGCTGATCGGCGACGACCATCGCCGGATTTTGGTGGATGATATCGAGCTTTTAGACGGCGCGGGCTATGAGTTTGATCTCGACATGGTGCGGCACGGAAAATTATCCCCCGTGTTTTTCGGCTCCGCGCTGACCAACTTCGGTGTGGAACCGTTTTTGGAAGAGTTCCTGAAAATGACTACCCCGCCGCTGCCCAGGGAATCCGATATTGGTAAAATCGACCCCTTTGATCCGGAATTTTCCGCGTTTGTCTTTAAAATTCAGGCAAATATGAATCGGGCGCACCGCGACCGAATCGCGTTTATGCGTATCTGTTCCGGGAAATTCGAAAAAGGGATGGAAGTCCTGCATGTGCAGGGAAATAAAAAAATTAAACTGACGCAGCCTCAGCAATTAATGGCGCAGGACAGGGAAATTATTGACGAGGCATACGCGGGTGATATCATCGGAGTATTTGATCCCGGCATTTTCTCCATTGGGGATACGCTCTGCACAGCCTCCAAAAAGTTTTGTTTCGGCGGAATTCCAACTTTTGCGCCGGAGCACTTCTCCCGTGTGCAGCAGGTTGACACCATGAAGCGCAAGCAGTTTATCAAGGGAACCTCCCAAATCGCACAGGAAGGTGCGATACAGATTTTTCAGGACCTGGGCGGCGGCATGGAAGAGGTAATCGTCGGCGTTGTGGGAACCCTTCAATTCGATGTTTTGGAGTACCGTCTTAAAAATGAATATAATGTTGATATCAGAATGGAAGGCCTGTCATACCAGTATATTCGCTGGATTGAACACGACGGGCTTGACCCTAAAACTTTAAACCTGACTTCCGATACAAAGCGGATTCAGGATTTAAAGGGGAACCATCTGCTGATATTTGCCAACGAATGGAGCATTCGCTGGGCGCAGGAGCACAACAAAGAGCTTGTACTTTCGGAATTCGGAAGAGCATAATAATTCATGGAAAGAAGCCCGGAAATCGGTGAAAGCCGTTTTCCGGGCTTCTTTCTCTTTGCTTTATAATCCGCACCGACGCCTCTTTTTGGGTCGACGGTGCGAATTCGACGAATAGTGCCAAAAATACCTATAAATATTAAATTTTATGGCGATTTAGGAATAATTTTTGAGAAATCCAGTACTTATGCCGGATTATCGGATGCAAAATATTTTTAAGTAATAAAAAAATAAAAAAAAGATATCTATAAATATTCAATTTTATAATGATTTGTGACTGACTTGTGACTGGGCGAATGTATAATCTTAATTGTTGGTGATGAAAATATTCCCAATTATGTGAATTGTTGTTTTGGGAGAGCCCTTCATATAAAAAGGAGCGATGATTTAAATGAGCATAAGGAAAACAATTCAAAAGCGTGCAATGTCACTCCTTTTGGCTTTCACTTTGGTGTTGGGTTGCACGGGTAACACCGCGGCGTTGGACAAAACCTTAGTGAGTGATTCCAACGCAAAAGATTCTTCCTTAACAAAAGATTCGTCTATGATGATGATGGCCGCTGCTGCTTTAAACGGTACTTATTACATCCCGGTCAATCTTTATAAGTATGACAGGACTGTATCTAAGGTCAACGGGGTCAACACACTGAAAATCAACCAGGTGACCAATGAGGCTGCGAAGGCTTATGGCGATGCACACAGAGGCACGAAAGTCCGCGCACTCAATTTTGACGCGGCAGGCCTGAGCACTTACACGGGCGACTGGAATTCTGCAAGAAATGCAATTTACCCCGGTATTGTAAGCGATACCTTGGTGAACGGAAATCTTCAGTGGGCTTCCGGCGTTTCCGGCGGCAGTGCGTATCAGTATGTAGCGGCCGACCTTTTTGGGCCGAAAAATGCTGCGAACGAAGCCTACAGAACAACTTGCACCGATGTGGCTTTCCCACTGGTAGTAGGCACCAACGGGTATTATTCCTTTAACAGTGAAGACAATCGAGCCGTTTTAAACGACGAGGGTACTGCGATTACGACGCGGGATCAGGATATTTCCGGTCAGAACGCGAAGTTCAGCCCATTTTACAGTGGAACCGGAAATCCGGATAATCCTTCTGAAGTGAATTCGACTTACTCTTTCGGCATGAGCATGAATATACGGTTCACGATTCCTGAAGACGGTCAAGTGAACGGCCAGGATATGCAGTTCAGCTTTACCGGGGACGACGATGTGTGGGTGTTTGTTGACGGAAAGCTGGTGCTTGACATCGGCGGCGTCCATCAGGCGAAAAACGGCAATATCAATTTCAATTCCGGCAGAGCTACGACGGATATTGGCGGCAATACGATTACTGATATCTATACGAAATATCCCAATATTCAAAAAGATGGGCAACTGCACACGCTGACCCTGTATTATCTGGAACGTTGTGTCAGTCTTTCAAACTTTAGAATGAGCTGCAACTTGCTGCAGACCCCTTCCTTTGAAGTGGGAAAACGGCTTGAAGGCGAGAGCACAGGGGATGAAACCTTCCGCTTCAGGGCGGAATTGGATGACGGGACTCCGCTTGCAGATCTTCCGTTCAGCATATTCAATATTGACAGCAACGATACGGGGGACACCGACACAACGGACGAAGACGGCGAATTTACTCTGGGGGCCAATCAGAAGGCGGTTTTTTCCTATTCGGATGAGGGCGTCGCCAGCTTGATTGCCGATAAGCACATTACGGTAACGGAGCTGGGCGCGGAAGATTATGATACAACGTGGGAAACTTCATTAGGCGGCGATACGGACGCCGGTAATGGGAAAACAGCGGATATTACAGCACCTTCCGTGGATGAAACTGAAGCCGCGCAAACCGCCAGTGTTACTTTTACAAATCAGCTTTCGGAAGTGGCGGAACATGTTTCCGTGGGCAAGTCAGCCGCTTACACGGGTCATTTTAATTCCGGCACCGGAGCAGGCGAGCGGACTTACGACATTACTTTGTCTGCTTCCTCTACGGATATACAGGACGCCGAATATACCGAGTACAGTCCGCAGAGTCCCCCGGCGGAAGGCCCCTATTATTCCGACGAGGGTAATACGCAAATCACTTACCGGTCTATAGCTGCATCCGACACTTACGAATGGTATACTGGGGCGGGCGGAACCGGCACTCAGGTTACTGTGACAGGTAAATACGGCATTAACCCGCTGTATCATAAAACAACAACACCCGTAGAAAATTATTATAAAATCTACGATGATGGTAGTTTGAATAGTAGTAAGTCCTATTACGTTGGCAGCTCACACATTCAGGTACAACACAGAAAAAAAAATGATGGTACTGGTCCACCCAGATGGCGTGATGCCAATGATACCGTATATACACCAAATGAGGATCGTTATGATGATAATACTCAGTTCTATAACTTGGTTATTACAAATAACGATTCCTACGATGCGATTGACTATCCAGATCCTCCTGACGTGAATGCAGAGTATTATATTAGACAGGGAAGTTATCCCAATTATTTATATCCCCGTGTCTACTTGTATACCCGCCATATAGATGCAGCAATCGTGTGGTCCGATATGAGTGGAAACCCGGTAACCCCGGCTCACATTTATGTGTGTACTTCCGCGGGCGGAGGGGTACCGGTTGCCGGTGCAACGATTAAAGACTATATTGACCCGCGTTTTGAAGTAGTGGATGAAAACGGGGATGCGTATGACGACAATGATACAATACCGGGGACGGACGGAGTTACCGGCACTTTGTATAAACCACTGAACGAGAACGCGTACGTTGAGTGGACCGGGCAAACCATTACGACGGATTCCCCAGGCTGGTCGCAGGTAATTCACATCAGGGCAAAGCTGAACTTCATCGGCGGGAACGATATTCCGACCAATGCGGATGGCTCAGGTGTTTTCAATTCGCAGGATGTGGAGCTTGCTCCTTTTGTCAGTCCGACTGTCAACGTGCCGGTTTGGTTTACCGTGAATTCTGACGGGGAAAACATCTTCTACGGAGAAAACATCCGGGGCGATGGTTTGCCTGAAAGCATGTTTGATGAGAATGATGCAGGTCAGGTTAATTATATAACAGATGAGCCGACCGGGTCTTTCTCCTATGAATGGGACTACAATACAGGCGCAGTTATTCAGGGCGGCGCATTAAGTGATTTGCAGTCGCTCACGCCCTCTGAAGATACCGATTATAAATTTAAGGTCACATTCACTCCCAATCCTGATACGGACGGTTCAGCGTCTGCAAGATCCGGCGGCGGCCCCGCGGTTGGTCCTGTGATTAAGTCAGGCACCTATGCGGTCACCGTTACAAAGGGAGAACTTGATCTTACTAAATATATCGTGGATAAAGACGAAGTCGCGGCGCAGAATCCGGGCCAGAAACAGTTTTTCACCTTTAAAATTGACCGGTATGCCCCTGACAACACTTCCTGCAGCGGAAGTCCGCTTTCGACTTCCTATGAAGTGATTTATGTCGATCACGGCGTCGCTTCGGGAACAAAAACCATTACGAACCTGCCGCACGGCTGTTATAAAGTAACCGAAATTCCCAATTCCGCCTGGCGGTATGGGCAGCACGGGGATGTACAATATTCTTCCGGACAATATCTGGGAAGGAATACCGGTGATCCCACCACTTTTACTCAGAAAATTACAGCCGGAGTAAAAGATGAGATGACCAATGAACATTGGATCAGCGGCAAGGACAGTGTAACAAATGTATTCGTTGCGCTGGCGGCGTCATAAGGAGTGATGGACTATGAACAAGAAGAGACTGACTGTTGCTGCTTCCCTTGTATTAGCCATCGCACTGGTTATTGTCGGCACAACCATGACATATCTGACCAGCCGGACGGAACCCAAAGTGAATAATTTTGGCGTCGGTACCCTGACCACGGATATTCATGAAAATGACCAGTCAACCCCCGAGTCCGTAAATTCAATTCCGATTAATTTCACGGATAAAGCGCCTAAGCAGGTGGCAGTGGAAAACGCGGCCGGTAAAGACGCAATCGATGCTTATGTGCGCGTACAGCTTGTACCGTCCTTCAGGGACACAAACGGTGTGAATCTTGGCGGAGACTTTGCCATGGCGGAACCCAGTGATAACAAAATTGTATTTACACCGTTCACAGATAAGGACCTGACGATTACTTTGGCCTTTGACGATCATTGGAGCGGCAGCTGGTTTTATGTGGCGGATGACAACTGCTTCTATTATAAAACAATCGTAGCGCCCGGGCACAGAACGGATGTCCTCCTTGAAGAAGTACAGTTTTCGGGGGCGGACGCCGCGGGCTGGAAGGACAAATTCAACCTTGATGTGCTGACGGATTCCATTCAGGCGGGGGGCAGGGCTGCTTCAGATGCCTGGACAAATATCAATATAACAGAAGACAGTCAATTGGCAAGGCATTGAGTTTAACGGACAGAAGGAGTAAGTTTTGCTGAAAAAAATTTGCAGTATTTTATCAACCATCATTTTGATTGTTATGGTTTTCGTGGCCGGGGTTCTGCTTCTTCCTTACGCGCTTGGGTATCAGACCCTGGCTGTTCTGAGCGGCAGTATGGAACCGGCTTACCATGTGGGCAGCATCGTGTTTGTCAAAAAGGTACCGCCGGAAGAAATTAAGGTTGGCGACCCGATTACGTTCAGTCTGTCGGGCGGGAACATGGTCGCTACCCACCGTGTGGTACGGATTGACAGTGAAAAAAAGCAGTTTATCACAAAAGGGGACGCCAACAATGCAGAGGACGGTCCTACTGGCTTTGAAAGCCTTGTGGGCAGGGCGTCGAACATCAGCGTTCCATTACTGGGATTTATCTCGGGAAATATAAAAACACCAAAAGGTATCTTAATCGCAACCGGGGTGGTTGTTGTCATTATCCTGCTCACTTTCCTCCCGGAGGTTTTCACCAAAAAGCCGGAGGAAACCCAGGCAACTTAACAGTCTATTTAGGGAACTAAATAAAAATAAAAAATTTTAACGGAGGTCAACAAAAATGAAAAAGAGAAGTATTTTTACCCTGGTGCTGTCACTGTCCCTGACTGCGGTCATTGGTATCGGTTCGACTTTGGCTTATTTAACTGCCCAAACGGCGACAAGAGTCAATACGTTTACGGTTGGCAAGGTAAATATGACGCTGACCGAACCCAATTGGGATGCTGCTAGTTCCCATATTTTGGTTCCGGGCGTGCCGATTGACAAGGACCCCACCATCACAGTTGAACAAAATAGTGAAGACGCCTATGTTTTTGTTAAGGCAGTGTATCCAACTGGCTTAGAAAATTATTATAATTCGGGCAGCCTTTTTGGCGTAGATCCAAGTGATTGGAAAATAGTATATTCTAGTACACTTGATAGCACAAATAGCGTTGCAATTGCACAGTACATTGGGCAGGGTGCATATGTTCCGAAGAATACTGCTGGTGATACTGCAATTACGATCTTTACACAGGTCGGTTTAAATTCTGAGGTGACAACAGCTCAGGCTAGTTCGATAGCTGCGCTGAATCCTTCCCTTACGCTGACATCCTATGCGATTCAGAAGGCCGCAGTCGATTCAGCGGCTTTGGCAGGTCAGCTCTCCAGCCTTTCCAATGTTACAATCGCTGCAAATCAACTTGACATGGCATCTGCATCTTGATCCTTGATAAGGTGCTATATTAACTAACAATATTTTTAAAACTTTCTTAGCAATGTAAATCCCTGAAGAGAGGGGGAGAATTTATGAAAAAAAGAATTTCCGTGATTGTGACTGCAGCTGCGTTGGTTGCCCTGATTATTGTTGGCGGGACCCTCGCCTTCTTTACGAGCCAGGCCGAAGTAAATAATGTCATCACCATAGGTGACGTGAAAGTTACGCTGACGGAGCCGCAATTTATGGCCTTAACGGACGGCACCTACAGGCTGGATGATGTTGTACCGGGCCAGAAGATTGTGAAAGACCCCACCATAACCAATACCGGGGACCATGATGCGTATATTCGCTGCACAGTTACTGTTAGCGGAGATAACTTGAGTGCAGACCAGAAGGCATCTTTGATTGATGGGCTGCATATTGGTTCTGAGAAGTGGGTAAAATCCGGTGATTATTACTATTATCAGGATAAGCTGCCGAAGGCCTCCGTGGGAAGCGATTCAAACAGTGTGAAGCTGTTTGATACGGTAACGATTCCCGCGTCCTGGGGGAGTACGCTCGCCGATCAGGAATTCAAAATCAATATTGCCGCTGAGGCAATTCAGGCGGAAAACTTTACTCCTGCCATGACGAACGGGCAGATTACCGGATGGCAGTATACCAACGGGAGTAATGTGCTTGTGGAGTCGGATGCAGGGAATCCGGCGGCATAAATAAATTCTTCCTTTCGAGTATCACAATCATTAAAATTTTGTGCAACGTGGAAAAGCAGAAAAACTGGCTGCGCCATGTTGAGAGGAGACGGATGCAATGAAAAATCATCAAAATAAAAATGTGAATCGGATTGCACTCATCTCAATAGCGGCTGCTGTGCTGATGGTTTGCAGCCCGTTGACTGCTTTTGCCGCGGAGGCAACGCCTGCAAAGGTGATCTATACCGGGGATGGTTCGACCACGACAGTTGCTGTTGAGGATGCAGAAAATCTGAATACCTTTGCCAACTTAATGCCAAATCAGTCCACAAGCCCGCAAAATATTACAATTCAAAACAAAAGCAGTAAGACCATGCAGGTTTATTTTCGTGCGGAGCCTTCGGCGAGCGTGTCAAATCAAGCCGCTTCACAAAAGCTGCTGGATACGTTGATTTTGACGGTCACTTTCAAAATGGATGATAAATCGGATGTTCAGACCTTGTATCAGGGCCCGGCCTCCGGTAAAACTTCCGCCGCGGATCTTGTAACTGCTCCAATCAGCCTGGGTTATGTTTATGGGAATTCTGACTCCGGCAAGCTTTCGGCAACGCTTACCGCCCCTGAAACAATGGGGAATGAATTCCAGAATATAAACGCGAATATCAAATGGGTTTTCCAGTTCTATTTGACTGACCCGTCCCACCACGACAACGGCGGCGGTGGCGGCGGAAGAGGGAACGCGGGCGGCGGCACGGCTGTGTCCGCGGTTACAGTCCCTACTGAAAGCATTGCTCCGGAATCGACTCCCCAGGGCGGGCCATCGGTTGCGCCTATTGGTACCGAACCCGTTCCGAATGACGACATCCCGCTTTCCAAACCGCCCAAAACCGGTGAAAGCCCAATTCACCTCTGGATCGTTTTGGTGGTTGCACTTGCGGCCTGTGCTGTTTTTGTCGCGGTCAGGGGCAAAGTCACCCCGGCACGCAAAGACAGATAATTGCTTGCACATGCGAAATGGAAAAAGCGCCCGGAACATTTGCTGAAAATTAAACCAAACATTTAAAGAGGACTGAGTTCGGAACCGCACCGGACTCAGTCCTTTTCGCTTTTCTTCTTAATCACGCCGTTTACTGAATGGCAAACGGCCATTCACCGGAAAACATTTTCTGCGCCACCAGCGCAACCGAACCCATTACCGGGGCGGTGTTTTTAAAATGAGATCTTCTGACCTGAATTCTACGGTATTCCTGAGCCAGCAACTTTTCGTTTACCTTGCTTTCCAATGCTTTTTCAATAACTTGATTTTTTCCGTTGCCCTCGTATCCCACAATTACCACATGAGAATCCAGAAGGTTCAAATAATTGACCAAAGCAAATGATACATATTCGCAGAAAGTTTCCAAAGCGGTGATGGCAATTTTATCGCCGCTGTCCGCCGCATTGACAATGGTGTTCCAAGCGGGCGTTTTGCAGTCGGATAAGGCTGAACTGCCGCCTTCTTCCAACAGCTTTTGCACTTGCTCCGCTAAAGTATGTTCATTTGCATATAATTCCAGGCAGCCGACATTGCCGCAGTCGCAGCGCGGCCCCATAAAATTGATGGTGGTGTGGCCAATCTCCCCGCCAAGGCCGATGTCTCCGTCAAAAAGGCTGTCGTTTACAATAAGCCCAGCGCCAATGCCATCCTGTATCTGAAGATAGGCAAAGTTAGAAAGATCGGTGCCGTTGCCATACAGCTTCTCCGCCAGTGCTCCTGCGCTGCAGTCGTTGATCAGGATACAGGGAAGCCCCGTTTCTTTTTTAAGAATTTCCAGAATCGGCAAATCAGAAATGTTATAAAAAAATGGCGGTTTCAGGATGGTGCCTGTGGCAGCGTTCAGAGGGCCCAGAGCGGAAACCCCTAGCCCAATGATTGCCCGGTTGCAGGAGTCTTTTAGCCGGTAAAATGATTCCATTAAAATGGACACCAGCTTTTTCGCATCCAGATCATCGGGGTATTTGGTGTCCTGCTGTGCGAAGACATTTGCTTTGTAGTCTGAAAAAAGCACACAGCAGTGCCTTCTGCCGATAAACATGCCGCAGATGCAGGGGGATGTGTCGGCAATGTCGATAAGGCCCGGGATGCGCCCGGCTCCGGTGCCGGATTGTGTCACCGAAGGTTTTGATTCGCTCACAATGCCCGTGGCCAGCAGTTCGGATATAATATTGGAGGCAGTCATCTTGGTTAATCCTGTTTTCTGTGCAATTTCGCTGCGGTAAAGGGGGGGATTGGTGCACAACAGTTTCAAAACAAGGCTTCGGTTGAGGCTTTTCATATTTCCGGAGTTGCTCCCGCTGTCGTTTTTCATTCTTTATTATCCTTCTTTATTCAGAACTATTGATTTTTACTTATGGATCAATTATAATTTAATTGCATCAATTTGTAAAGCCATTTTAAAAATAGGATACTGCTTTTTAGTGCAGCAGAAGATAAATAATTAATTGGCTATAATTTATAAAATGATTTTATTAAATTTGTTTTTTAACCAATAGCCGGCTCATGCATGAAATCCTGAAAAGGCGAAATTCTTAACTTCTATAAGGAGGCATATTCAATGTTTCAGCCGCAAAAAATGGATCTGTCAAAAACGCAGACTTTCTCCGCAGTGAATCGTCATAATCTGGTTCGCATCGATAACCTGAAAACCCCGGGTAAGGATACGGCGGAGCCGTTCAATAGCCCGGAATTCGATATTCTTGTGGAAAAACTGAAAAAAGCGCGGGCAGAACAAAAGAACATTACCTGTTTTATCGGCGCCCATGTCATCAAATGCGGGTTGTCACGATATCTCATCTGGCTTATGGAACACGGTTACATTACGCATCTCGCCTCGAACGGCGCGGGCAGTATCCACGACTTTGAACTGGCCTATCTTGGCGGTACCTCCGAACATGTGCCGACCGCCATTGAAGACGGCAGCTTTGGCATGTGGGAGGAAACCGGGCGCTGGATGAACGAAGCGATTCAGCAGGGCGCGGCAAAAGGGTACGGCTACGGTCAAAGCCTGGCCGCCTATGCGGATGCGAATAAATCCAAATTCCCGAATCTTAATGACTGCGTTTTCTACCGCGCCTATGAAATGGGTGTGCCCATGACCTACCATATCACCATCGGTACCGATATCATTCATCAGCACCCCATTGCGGATTTTGCCGCCATTGGCAAAACCAGCGGTGTGGATTTCAACTATTTCTGCAAATCCGTCAGCGGATTAAATGGCGGTGTTCATATGAATATCGGCTCTGCGGTGACCGGGGCCGAGGTATTTCTTAAGGCGCTTTCCATTGCGCGGAATCAGGGTTACCCTACTTTCCATATTACGACCGCGAATTTTGACATTATTCCGCTGGGCGATTACCGCACCGATATTGAGAAAGACAAGTACGATTATTATTACCGTCCGCGCAAAAATGTCATCAACCGCCCCACCTCACAGGGAGGAACCGGTCTTTACATTTACGGGAACCATTTGGTGACGGTTCCGAATCTGTACGAAAGGCTGAAGGGGACCGTTTGAATTTTATATTAGGTGGGTGTCTTGAACATGCTGAATCGGATTGAACTAAAACCGGCTGAACTGGAGCGCATTCTTGCCGGGCTGAAAGAGGTGCGGGTTTGTGTGCTGGGTGACGTGTGTCTGGACATGTACTGGTATGCAGACATGAAGCGCAGCAGGCTGTCCAGAGAAACGCCGCATCACCCGCTTCCCATCGTGAAGGAGCATTATTTTCCAGGCGGGTGCGGAAATGTTCTGAACAATGTCCATGCGCTCGGAATCAAGAAATTGGTGCCGATTTCTGTGGTCGGCAACGACTGGCGAGGCTTTCTTTTGAACAGGTGGCTTCAGGAAAGGAATATTGATACCTCTGAAATTTTTACAGGAGACCGAATCACCCCCTGCTACTGCAAGCCGATGCGGATGGGAATTTCGGACGTGGTCTATGAGGACCCACGGCTGGACTTTGAAAATTTTGAGGAATTGGGCAAAGAGGAAGAAGACAGGATTATCGGCGCCTTGGAACGGGCGGCCGGCCAAGTGGATATTATCGCTGTTTCGGATCAGTATCGTTTTGGCGTGGTTACCCCCCTGGTACGTAAAAAGCTGGCCGAGTTGGGTATGCGGGGCGTGATGGTTGTGGTGGACAGCCGGGAAAAAGTGCAGGAATATCACAATGTTATTGTGAAGCCCAACGGGATGGAGGCCGCGATGGCCGTGGGCGTGGATATCACCGATTTGGAAATGGGCGAAGAAGACTACGCCGAAGTGGCTTACAAGCTTTTTCTTCGTAATAAAAAACCTGTAGTGGTGACATTAGGGGAACGGGGCTCGATTTGGTACGATGAAAAAGGCTCCTGTTTTGCACCCACCCGGAAAGCGGCGCCGCCTGTCGATATTGTGGGCGCGGGCGATACCTTTCTTTCCGCCTTTTGCTGCGCAATAGCTGCCGGTGCGGACGGGGGACAGGCGCTGGCCTTCGGCAATCTTGCGGCGGGTGTGACCGTAAAAAAAATCGACACCACCGGGACGGCATCCCCGACTGAAATTGCAGAAAAGTACAGGGAGAATTGTCAATGAGCACACAATTTTAATTATTCCATAAAGAGCATCTTCCAAAAGGGAACATACGCGCCGCAATTTTTGATTTTGACGGCACCATTTCTACCCTGCGCTGCGGCTGGGAAAGTGTCATGACCCCCATGATGGTGGAGATGATCGGCGGCGGGCGGGATGACGGGGAACTTCACCGTATGGTGGATGAATACATTACAGTTCCACCGGAATCCAGACAGTTTACCAAATGCGCTGGCTGGCTCAGCAGATTCGGGAATTCGGTTCGAATCCGGAGGCCCATGATGAATGGTGGTATAAGGATGAATATAACCGTCGGCTGATGAAGGACGTGCACCGAAGAATCCGGCGTATTGAAGAGAATAGGGAGGACCGGGCCAACTATATTGTAAAGGGTTCCCGGGAGTTCTTGGCGGCCTTGCGGACAAACGGTGTGGAATTGTACCTGGCAAGCGGCACCGACCACAATGACGTGATGCACGAGGCTGAAGTGCTGGGGTTTAAGGACTGCTTCAACTACATTAAGGGTGCGCCGGAGCGGAAAGCTTCCTGTTCGAAAGAGGCGGTGCTCCGGATGATTTTAGAGGAAAAGCATCTGTCCGGTGATTCGCTGCTGGTGGTGGGTGACGGTAAGGTGGAAATTGCGCTTGGTGCGGAAAATGGCGCTTACACGCTGGGCGCCGCTACCGATGAAGTGAACCGGGAAGGCGTTAACCCTGTAAAGCGGGAACGGCTGATTAAGGCCGGCGCGGATGCGATTGCAGGGGATTTTACTGCCCGGGATGCAATATTAAACTGGATGGGCATTCAGCCGTAACCTGGAGTTCGGCGACAGCGGGCGCAGCAGGTGGGCAGACGTTTGCTCAATTCTAAATTGCAGATGGCGAATACATGTGCTATAATCACTAAAAGGGAGAAAGGCGCTAAAGGAATGAAGTGCCTTTTTTCGTGTTGTTCGTATATAGCTTGTATGGGGGAATGCTGTTTGCGTTTTATGTATGCATGGAATCGGTTTATTGAAAAATGGATGCCGCTTGTTACGCCGTGTTGCCTGCTGATCGGTGTGTTTTTCCCGGATCAGCTGAGTCGGGGTCTGTTTCTTGTTCCGTATATTTTTGCCTTTATGACATTCAGCGGAAGTTTGAATTCGGAGTTTCGCGACGTTGCGCGGGTGTTTCGCCATCCGCTGCCTTTGGTCGCGACACTTTTTATTATTCATTTTGTTATGCCGCTGACTGCGAGCGCGTTGGGGCATGTTTTCTTTCCGCAGAACCCGTATCTGATTACGGGAATGGTGCTGGAATTTGTGGTGCCGAGTGCGATCGTCAGTTTTATGTGGGTTTCCATTTACCACGGGAGCAGTTCATTCACGCTTTCGCTGGTTCTGACCGACACGCTGCTGGCCCCGTTCCTGGTTCCGCTGAGCTTGCGCCTTTTTGTCGGTTCCGCTGTGCAGGTGGATACGTGGGGCATGATGCGGGAACTGCTGTTTATGGTTGCAATTCCGGCCGTCTGTGCGCTGACACTCAATCAATTTACCGACGGAAAATACAAATCAGCGCTTTCACACAGGCTGTCGCCATTCGGGAAAATTGCCCTGATTCTGGTGGTGAGCGTGAATTCCTCGAAAGTATCTCCGTTTATAAAACATATGACGCCGCAGCTCTTTGCCGTTGCGGGGACAGTGCTGCTGATCGCCGCGTCCGGTTATGGAATCGGCTGGCTCGGCGCAGTGCTTCTAAGGCAAAAGCGCGATTTCATTATCTCCATGACCTTTAACTCCGGCATGAGGAACATCAGCGCGGGCGCGGTGATTGCCGCCGCTTATTTTCCCCCGGAGGTGATGTTCCCGGTCATGATCGGCACATTGTTTCAGCAGGTTCTGGCCGCGGTTTACGCGCAGCTGATTATCAGACGGTACGGCGATACGCAGCCGGAATCCGATTCCTGCCCTGCTCCTGAACCGGGTAGTATTGTTGACTAATTTGTTCCTTTCCTCGTATGAATAGTTTGTGAATTTAAAGATTGACGGATTCATTAAAATAGGGTAATATTTATATATCAGTTTAAAGTGATGAAGCATTTAAAACTTTAAATGAATAAAGCTATACATATGAGAGGACGGGTATTATGAAAAAGGCGATTTCGTTCCTTTTGGCGGGTATTATGGCTCTTTCCGCCACAGCCTGCTCATCGGGCAGCACCACTTCTGCGGCAAGCAGTGGAGCAGCGGTTTCACAGGCCGCTTCGCAGGCGGCTTCTGCCGCGGAGCAGAAAAAGTTTAAAATCGGTGTTGTTCAGCTTGTGGAACACCCCGCGCTGGATGCCGCTTACAAGGGCTTTGTGGATGGTTTGAAGGAAGCCGGCTATATTGACGGTCAGAATATTACCCTGGAATATGAAAATGCACAGGGCGAGCAGCCGAACTGCCAGACCATTGCAGGCAAGCTGGTCAACGACAAGTCTGACCTGATTCTTGCCATTGCAACTCCGGCGGCGCAGGCGGTTGCCAATGCAACAAAGGATATTCCGATTTTGGTTACCGCGGTAACCGATCCGGCCGATGCGAAGCTGGTTGCTTCCAATACCGCTCCGGGCGGCAATGTGAGCGGTACTTCCGACCTTACCCCTGTGGATGAGCAAATGAAGCTGTTAAAGCAGCTGCTCCCGAATGCTAAAAAGGTTGCAATGCTTTACTGCTCCAGCGAATCCAATTCCAAGTTCCAGGTGGATATTGCCAAGAAAAGCGCTGCTGCACTTGGTTTGGAAGCGGTCGACGCTACCGTTTCAAACTCCAACGAAATTCAGCAGGTGGTACAATCCCTTGTAGGAAAGGTAGACGCAATTTATGCGCCGACTGACAATATGATTGCCGCGGGTATGGCGACTGTTTCCATGGTTGCTCAGCCGGCTAAAATCCCGATTATTGTCGGGGAGTCCGGCATGGTGGAAAAAGGCGGTCTGGCAACTTACGGGATTAATTACTATGACCTTGGCCTTCTTACCGCGAAACAGGCGGTCAAAATTTTAAAGGACGGCGCAAAGCCGGCCGATATGCCAATTGAATATTCAACCAATTGCGACTTAACCCTGAATAAAGACGTCGCTGCTAAAATCGGGCTGACCATTCCGCAGGAGCTGTTGGACAAAGCGGCCGCCACAGGCAGCGCTTCCAGCAAATAAACAAAAAAATTGAACAGCGTGGCGATAGGGAAATACCCTATCGCTCATGTTGCGTTAAGGAGAATTCTTCATGGCTATCTTATTGGCAATGCAGGGCGCGGTTTCGCAGGGCGTGCTTTGGAGCATTATGACACTTGGCGTATACATCACTTTTAAGGTTTTGGATTTTGCCGACCTGACTGTTGACGGAAGCTTTGCCACAGGGGGCGCGGTAACAGCAATTTTGATTTCCCATGGCATGAATCCGTTTGTATCTCTGCTGTTGGCACTGGCTGCGGGCATGGCGTGCGGTTATATTACCGGATTCCTCCATACCAAGCTGGAAATTCCCGGCATTCTGGCGGGAATTTTAACCATGATCGCCCTGTACTCCATCAATATCCGTATTATGGGGCAGTCGAACATACCTCTTCTGGGAGTATCCACAATTTTCAGCACGGTTTCCGGCTGGTTCCCGGCGGTCAGTGCAAATATGATTTCTTTGTTGATAGGCCTTGTGTTCACTGTCACAGTTATTGCGCTGCTGTACTGGATTTTTGGCACGGAAATCGGCTGCGCGATCCGCGCGACCGGAAATAATGAGTACATGGTGCGCGCGCTTGGCGTAAATACAGATAAAATGAAAATTATCGGTCTGGTGCTCAGCAATGGGCTGGTTGGCCTGTCGGGCGCCATGGTAGCGCAAAATCAGGGCTATGGCGATGTCGGCATGGGGACAGGTACCATCATGATCGGTCTTGCCTCCGTCATCATCGGAGAGGTATTGATGGGCAACCGTTTTTCGTTTGCCTACAAACTGATTTCGGTTGTGGTCGGTTCCGTCATTTACCGTGTAATTATTGCGCTGGTGCTTCAGCTTGGCTTAAAGTCCACCGATTTAAAACTTCTTACTTCACTGATGGTTGCCATTGCACTTGCCATTCCGGTTATCAAAAGAAAACTAAACAGGGTGAAGTCCACGGGAAGTGAGGGAGAAGTTAAATGATTCAGTTACTAAATGTTTCTAAAACCTTTAATGCCAATACAATCAATGAAAAGAAAGCACTGCTTAATTTAAACCTCACGATTGAAACCGGGGATTTTATTACCGTAATCGGCGGAAACGGCGCTGGCAAATCCACGCTGCTGAATTTGATCGCGGGGGTTTTTCCGTGCGACGGGGGCAGGATTATATTGGACGGCGAGGATTTGACCAAACAGCCGGAATATAAGCGGGCGAAGCTTTTAGGCCGCGTTTTTCAGGACCCAATGATGGGTACCGCGGCGGAAATGGGAATTGAGGAGAACCTTGCCATGGCATACCGCAGGGGAAAAAGCCGCGGGCTCAGGTGGGGTATCCATAACGAGGAGCGCGCGCTTTACCAGGAGAAGCTTAAAACACTGGAACTTGGCCTTGAAACGCGGCTTTCCAGTAAGGTGGGCCTGCTTTCCGGCGGGCAGCGGCAGGCGCTGACTTTGCTGATGGCGACTCTGCAAAAGCCGAAGCTTTTGCTTTTGGACGAACACACCGCCGCGCTCGACCCAAAAACAGCGCGTAAGGTTTTGGAACTGACGGATGAAATTGTCAGTAAAGACAGCCTTACCACACTGATGGTGACGCACAACATGAAGGATGCAATCCAGCTGGGCAACCGCCTTATCATGATGCACGAGGGCCGGATTATTATTGATATTAAGGGGCAGGACAAAAAGAACCTGAAGGTAAAGGATCTGCTGGAAATGTTTGAGACAGCGAGCGGTGACGCAATGGATAACGACAGAATGCTGCTGTCGTAACTCTGCCTGTAAATCGGAAATATAAAATCAGGGACTGGGCTTTGGCGGAAACGCCATGCCCGGTCTTTTTTTGTCCCACAGGACAGGATGTCAATTCAATATTAAAGCTCAACTGATTCTGTTGGCTGCAATTTTGGACCGCTGTGCTGCCGCTGCTGGCAGAGCCAACCTGATTATCTTTCCGGGCATAATTGTTTTTAGCCGGAAGCAGCCGATGTTCAACTTTGAATTGGAATTTCATACAGGTAAAAGGGATAATTTTATGGCCACCTGTATATATTGAAATATTATGTAAAAAAATTACAAATTTTTTACTCGAAGTACTTGCATTATCAAAATGAAAGGAGTATAGTATAGACAACAAAACAATAACAGTTATTATTACTGAATTAGGAGGTTAAAAAAATGCCGGCTTTTGCAAACCCTTTTCAGGGAAACGTTGATCGAAAGATAACAAAGGAAGAATTGGTTCAGGCGATTCGGCTGGATATTGCAGGCGAATTGGAGGCGATTTACCTTTATGACGCGCATGTTCAGGCGACGGACGACGTACTGGCAAAGAAGGTGATCGGTGACATACGCGACGAGGAAAAAGCGCATGTTGGGGAATTGATGACGCTGATGAGATGCCTTGACCCGAAGGAAGCCGAATTGTTTGCTTCAGGACAGGCGGAGGTAGAAGAGATGCTCAGTGAGCTGGGTTTATCGGAATCTTCAGTGGAACAGACAGCGAAAATCACCGAGCCGGAAACGGTCGGCGGGTTGCTGAACCGCTAAAATTTAGTTTGTAAGGAGGCTGAAATCATGAGTTACTTATCAAGGGAAAATTCTTCGGTTTCCACAGAATTATGGGAACAAATTGATTCCGCGGTTGTTACGGCGGCCCGTAATGTTTTAACGGGCAGAAGGTTTCTGCATGTTTTTGGGCCGTTGGGAATTGGCACGGAAAGTATACATATTGATGATTTTGATTCGGTCGATGAAATCGCCAAAGACGGGCTGATTACGACCAAAGGAAGAAAATATGTCGAAATCCCAACCGTGTATGAAGATTTTACTCTTTTAGCAAAGGATCTTGAAAACAGTAAGAAATTCAATTATCCGGTTGACCTGTCCAAGGCGGTGCATGCTGCTGAAGCATGCGCCAGAAAAGAAGACCGCCTGATCTTCTTTGGCAATGAAGAGAATGGCTATGAGGGCGTTCTGACCGCATTGGGAATCAATAAAATCAAAAAAACGGATTGGGCATCCGGGGAAAATGCGTTTACCGACATCGCTTCCGCAATCGAACTGTTGACTGCAAAAGGCATTTATGGAACTTACGCGCTTGCCGTAAGCCCGGATCTTTACCTGCAAATGCAGCGGATACAGCAGGGAACCGGTTTGCTGGAAATTGACCGGATCAGTAAGCTGCTGAACGGAAAGATTTTCAATTCTCCGGTTTTGGGAACCGGTAAAGCGGTTCTTGTCTGTTCCGAACCGGAGAACATGGACCTTGTCATTGGTCAGGATCTGGCAACCGCTTATTTGGAACAAAAAGAGCTGAATCACAGTTTTCGTGTTTTAGAAACCGTATTGCTTCGGATCAAACGCAAACAGGCGGTTGTGGTTCTTGAATAAGGGCGAAGCTTTCTAAAAGGATAAGTGTATTATTAATTAAAATATATAAAAGGAGTAATGTAAAATGTCAAATGTAGTTTTTTATCGCTGTGAACAATGTGGGAATATGGTGGCTCTGATCAAAAGCGGCGGCGGAACGCTCACCTGCTGCGGGCAGCCGATGACGAAGCTGGAGGCAAATACAACGGATGCCGCTCACGAAAAGCATGTTCCGGTAATTACAAAAGAAGATGGTAAAATCAAGGTTGCCGTGGGTTCGGTACTTCATCCAATGGTAGCGGAACACCACATTGAGTGGATTGCCCTTGTGACAGAAGACAAGGTTCAAATCACTTATCTGAAGCCGGGTATGGAACCAAAGGCGGAATTCCCGCAGGTCGATTCGGGCACTGTTTATGAGTACTGCAACCTGCATGGCCTTTGGAAAGCAGAATTCTAAAATCCTGACAATAGAAAGAAGAAAGGGAGATTCGGCTTGGAAAGCGCTCCCTTTCTCTCTTTGTAATTTATTTTACTCGATCAGCACCGATTGTCATTCGCAACATACTCAATATAGAAACAGTAAGGAGGGATATTCGGTGTATAATCTGTTAATTGGCGGGGCAGCCGGCCAGGGGATTGAAACTACGGCAGCTATTCTGCAAAAATTGCTGAAAAAATCCGGATACAATGTATTTACAGCCAGGGATTTCATGTCCCGTGTCCGCGGAGGGCATAATTTTTCTCTGATTCGCTTCGGAGCGGAACCTGTTTTCTCCCACAGTGACAAACTGGACGGAATCATTGCGCTGAACGATGAAACCGTGGAATATCATCAAAGCCAGCTGAATCAAAACGGCTTTATTCTTTGCGACAGCAAATTAACGACGGACGACCCCAGAGCAATTAAAATCGATATGACGGCAATGGCGAAGGAGCTCGGTAATCCACGTGTATCAGGGAGCATTGCAATTGGCGCCATTCTGAAGCTTTTCGGCGAAGGCCTTACTTATGTTGAGGACAGCCTCAGGGATTTCATTAAGGACCAATATCTTGATGTGAACATAGAAGCGGTAACAAAAGGGTTTGGAATTGTCGAGGAACGGTTCCCACATTTGGAAGGGAAATACAGCGACTGGATGATTTTGTCGGGCAGCCAGGCCCTTTCACTGGGTGCGATTGCGGCCGGGCTTCGTTTTTATTCCGCATATCCCATGTCCCCGTCCACTGCCGTCATGGAGTATCTTGCATCCAAAGGCGATGAAGCGGGCATTGTGGTGGAACAGGCGGAGGACGAAATTGCGGCCATTAATATGGCGATTGGAGCTTCCTTTGCGGGTGCACGAGCAATGACCGGCACCTCTGGGGGAGGGTTTTCCTTAATGGTGGAAGCGCTCGGCCTTTCCGGCATGGCGGAAATCCCGCTGGTTGTTGTCGATGTGCAGCGGCCCGGCCCGGTCACAGGACTCCCCACGCGAACGGAGCAGAGTGACCTGAAATTTGTGATTTCCGCCTCACAGGGGGAATTCCCGCGAATGGTTATTGCGGTTCGAAATCATGCGGACTCCTTTTATCAGACGGCGCGTGCGTTTCACCTTGCGGACAAATACCAGATTCCCGTTATTATTCTAAGCGACCAATATCTTGGGGACGCTTCCGCCACCGTGGAACCCTTTGACCTGAGTAAAATCGATTCGGAAAAATCTCCTCAAACACAAACAGAAGAGGGGGAGTACCTCCGCTATCGGTTTACGCCGGACGGAATTTCACCGCGGCTGATTCCCGGAAAAAGCAAAAATTTCGTATCAATTGACAGCGACGAGCATGATGAACGGGGCTGGATTACGGAATCTGCTGAAATGCGAGTTAAAATGATGGATAAGCGCATGAAGAAATTAAAACTGTTAGAGCAGGAGCTTCAGGAGCCGGAATTTATTGGGCCGGAATCCTTTGACACACTGATTTTGGGCTGGGGATCAACTTATGGCCCGATTACAGAAGCCGTGAAAGCGCTTAATGAAAAATCCAATGGAGCTTATGCGGCATTGGTTTTCGGTGATATCTATCCATTGCCCCAAAAATTACTGAAAGAAAAAGCTTCTAAAGCACGGCGAATCATTAATGTCGAACAGAATGCGACCGGCCAGCTGGCGGGCTTGATTCGGGAGAATACCGGAATCGCCTGTACTTCCAGCATTCTGAAATATGACGGCCGGCAAATCTCCGGGGAGGAAATCGTTGACAGGGTTTTAAAGGGGGTACGGCAATGAGCGCAAATACTTTTTGTACTTATGAAACGGCATGGTGTCCCGGATGCGGTAACTTCAGCATACTGGACTGCCTGAAAACCGCTCTGGAGGAATCGGACAAAGATCCTTCGCAAGTGCTGATGGTGGCCGGAATCGGGCAGGCGGCGAAAACTCCTCAGTATATCAGCGCCAATTCCTTTTGCGGGCTGCACGGAAGGTCGCTGCCCGCAGCAGCAGCCGCGAAAATCGCCAACGAAAAACTGACCGTAATCGTTGATACGGGTGACGGAGATTCCTACGGCGAGGGCGGAAACCATTTTATTCACAATATTCGCAGAAATGTGGATATTACACATTTTGTCCATGACAACCAGATTTACGGCCTGACAAAAGGACAGGCGTCGCCTACCTCTGTTGAAGGCCTCGTGACAGGTGTACAGGTGGACGGGAACAGCAACACCCCTCTCAATCCGGTGCTTCTTGCAATTGCGGCGGGTGCGGGTTTTGTCGCACGGGCATTCAGCGGCCGGAAGGATCATTTGGTTTCCGTCATGAGACAGGCGATTCAGTACGACGGGTATGCTCTGGTGGATATTCTTCAGCCCTGCGTGAGCTTCAACAAGGTCAATACTTTTGCCTATTATAGTCAGCGGGTTTACGAATTGGGGCAGGAATATGATTCTTCCGATAAAATTGCAGCAATGCAAAAAGCGATGGAGTTTGGTGACAAAATACCGATTGGCATCTTATATCAGGAGCAAAGGCGCACGTTCCATCAAAAGAATTCGGTTTTGAAAGACGGGGTTCCGCTGCTGGATAAAACCACGGATTCAGCGGTTGCGGCAAAGATCATGAAAGAATTTATCTGATTTTCAGGAGGTAATCAATATGGCTGTAAAAAATCCAATGACTTCCGACTTTCTTCATTCCGCATATGGCGGGGAAAGCATGGCGCACATGAGGTATCTTTTCTGGGGGCAAGTGGCGGAAAAAGAAGGTTTTCCGAATATTGCAAAGCTTTTTGAGGCCATTTCCTACGCGGAAAGGGTGCATGCGACTAATCATTTCCGTGAAATTGCGGGGGTCACTGCGGACGCGTCCGTGACGGCCGGCGGTGTTTTCGGAACGGGGAAGACAGTTGATAATCTGCAGGGAGCGATCAACGGCGAACTTCATGAAGTAGAGCAGATGTATCCGGTTTATCTGAATACGGCAAAGTTCCAAAACGAGCCGGGGGCTGAACGGTCCTTCCACTTCGCACTTGAGGCGGAAAAGATCCACGCCAAATTATTTCAGCAGGCACAGGATGCCGCGAAGGAAGGGAAGGACATTGCGTTGAAGGCTGTTTATATCTGTCCGATATGCGGCCACACAATCCTTGACGGTGCACCAGACAACTGCCCCATCTGCGGAGCAAAAAAAGAAATGTATAAGGAATTCTAAGAAGACCAGGCTTTGCGAGCGGGAAATCCGCAAAGCCTGGTCTTCTTTTATGGCAGGGTTCTCCGTTTGTGACAGAGCGTCAAACGAAACCGTAAAAATATACAGAAAAGTCTGCGACCTCAGAATGATCAGGCTGTGCCGAAGGATTTTGCATTCTTTCTTGACTTACGGGCGGAGAAGAAATACAATAAATAAAAATGGAAAGTTCTGATAAATACAAATGGAAAATTAATGATTACAAGGAGTGTGTCATGAAGTATACGGTAAAAAATGATGAGATTACGGTTGCATTCAATACGTTCGGAGGTGAGCTGTCGTCCATAAAGGACAGCGGCGGCCTGGAGTATCTTTGGCAGGGGGACAAGGAATACTGGAGTGGGCGCGCTCCGGCTTTGTTTCCCATAGTCGGCGGCCTTCGGAATAAGAGGGCGGTCATCGGCGGCGACAAGACCTGCTGTATGGAGCGTCACGGAGTAGTGCGCAAGCTTGAATTTGATTTAGAGGAAATTACTGACGATTCCATCACTTTTTCTGTCTGCTCCAACGAACAGACAATGGAACGGTATCCTTACCACTTTAAATTTATGATTCAATATCAATTGAACGGAAAAGATCTTACCACGAAATATACGGTAATCAATAAGAATGATATTGTCATGCCTTTTCAGATCGGCGGTCATCCGGCCTTTAACTGCCCTTTGAGCAGGGGAGAACATTTTGAGGATTACGTTGTGGAATTTGACCAGGCCGAGACGGCGGACTGCCCCACTCCCGTGCCGTCCACCGGGCTGGTGGATGTTGCAAAACGCACCCGGATGCTGAACAATGAGAGAGTCTTAACGATGAATCATGATTTGTTCAAAGTGGACGCTGTTATTTTTGATGGGCTTAAATCAAGGAAGGCAAAGCTGTACAATCCGAAAACAGGAAGAGGAGTCCTGTCCAGTTTTGCTGATTTTAACAATCTGCTGGTCTGGTCCAGCCCTAACGGCGGTCCGTTTGTCGCGCTGGAGCCATGGAGCGGGCTGTCCACCTGCAGCGACGAGAGCGATATCTTTGAGGAAAAGCGCGGGGTGTATTTGTTGCCGGCGGGTGAAAGCAAATCCTTCTCCTTCACGATTACTGTTTTGAATTAAATGCACAATCGATTTATTGAAGAATGAATCAGAAATAAGGGGTGGCGGCAGGAAAACTGCTTCCAGCCCTTACTTTATCTGCCATGGTACAAAAATATAGATCGTAATTCTTCAATCATGGAATAAAAAATAATATAAATTGCTCAGCAGCGTAAGAAAATAACATGGACAAATCATAGGCACAAAGCACGAAGGATACTTAAGAATTCATTGTATTAAATACATAAAAATGCGGAAAGTTTATATACATAATTATAAAAAGATTGATATGGTCTTGACTTCTAAACTTCATTGATTATACTAAAATAGAAAGCTGTGCTCGGGCACAATATACCCGGGTAAGAGGTTAGGCGAAATGGCAGTTACAATAAAAGATATTGCGAAAATCGCAAATGTTTCCAGGGGGACAGTTGACAGAATCCTGAATAACCGGGGCGGCGTAAAGCGCGAGGTGGAACTGCGCGTCAAAAAAATTGCATCTGATTTGGGGTACAGACCCAACCGGGCGGGCAAAGCGCTGGCCGCGAGGAAAAAACCGATTAAAATCGGGTGCCTGTTGCCGGGCGTGGATAATCCCTTCTTTGATGATGTAATTGCCGGGCTGCGCGCTGCGGAGAGGGAAGTCGCGGATTGCGGCGTTTCCGTGGAGTTGATCACTTTAAAAGGTTATAACGTGGAAGCGCATCTTGAGGCGATTCAAAGCCTTGTGAATCTTGGAGCCGATGCGCTCTGCCTGACTACTGTAGACGTACCCGCCATAACGGACAAAATCAACCAGCTTGTCGCCGGCGGGATTCCGGTTGCAACCATTAATTCCGACGTCAGCGGGACTTCAAGGCTGTTCTATGTGGGCTGCGATTATATCAAGGGCGGGAAGGTTGCGGCAGGCATGCTGTCAAGCATACTGAAAGGGAAAGGACAAATACTGATTGTTACCGGTTCTATTAAGATGCAGGGCCATAACAGGCGTATCCGCGGCTTTTGCAGCGAAGCGCAGGAAAGCAAAATGAATCTTTCAATTACGGATGTGGTTGAAGGTGAGGATGATGATGAAACCGCATACCGTTACACGAAAGAATCGCTGAAGCGGTTTCCCGATATCAACAGCATTTACATAACGGCAGCCGGTGTGGCGGGCGTATGCAGGGCTGTGGAGGAACTGGGGCTTTCAAAGAAAATTTGTTTGGTTTGTTTTGATGATATTCCGGCAATCCGAAAAGCGATATGCAGTGGAACCATTAATGCGACAATCTGTCAGGAACCGTTCGAACAGGGGTATCAGGCTGTCAGGTTGATGTTTGATTATTTTATTGAGGGTGTCGTTCCAGAAGATGGGACTGTTTATACGAATAATGTAATCAAAATAAAGCAGAACATTTAAAGCTGAGGCAGATGTTTTTGTGGGTTTAAAAAATACTTTAAATGGAGGATTTAATATGAGCTCAAAATGTATTTTGGGATTGGACGTTGGTACTTCGGGGTGTAAAGTGCTGGCTTTGGATGAGTTTGGCAGCATTCTTGGCACCGCGGTAGAAGAATATCCGTTATATACACCCAAGCCGGGCTGGTCGGAGCAGGACCCTGAGGATTGGTGGCAGGGGATAGTGACCGGAATTCAAAAGGTACTTAGCAAGCTCAGCGGGCAAAAAGTAGTTGCGATTGGCCTTTCCGGGCAAATGCACGGAATGGTGCCGCTGGATTCTGAAAACCGGGTGGTGCGCAGGGCCATTCTGTGGAATGACCAGCGCACGGCGGGCCAGTGTGATGAAATCACCAATCTGGCCGGCGGTCTGGCATCTCTTTTAAGTTATACCAACAACCAAATGCTGACCGGATTTACAGGCGGAAAAATTCTCTGGATGAAAGAGAATGAGCCCGAAAATTATAACAGGACGAAAATAATTGTAAATCCAAAGGATTATATTCGCTTCAGACTGTCCGGAGAATTTTTTACGGAAGTTTCCGACGCATCCGGTACCGGGTTGTTCAATGTGAAAGAAAGAAAATGGGCGACGGAGCTGATTCAAAAAATCGGATTGAATCCGGATATGCTGCCTGCAGCGGTCGAATCCACCGATGAAGCGGGCCGGGTCTGCCGTGAAGTCGCACAGCTGACCGGGATTCCGGAAGGAACGGTAATTTCCGGCGGCGGCGGGGACGCGGTCATCTCGACTACCGGCCTTGGCCTGATTAAACCGGGCAGAGTGGGAATTACGCTGGGTACCAGCGGCGTTGTCGCAATGGGACTGCCGGCTTATATGGACAATCCAAACGGACTACTTCAGGTTTCCTGTAACAATGCGCCCGGGACTTACCACGCCATGGGCGTTACATTGTCGGCTGCCGGTTCCTACCAGTGGTTTCGCAACGCGCTCGGAGAATTTGAAACCGAGCAGGGGAAGGCGCTGGGGAAAAGTGCTTTTTACCTTTTGGATCAGAAGGCGGGTTCAACCAATCCCGGTTCGGACGGTCTGGTTTTTCTGCCCTATCTGATGGGTGAGCGGGCGCCGATTAATGACCCCGCAGCAACGGGTGCGTTTTTGGGAATTACTTCCCTGCACAGCAAGGGGCACTTCGCACGGGCTGTGATGGAAGGCGTGGCTTTTTCCCTGAAGCAGGTGTATGATTTAATTCTGAGCGTGAATCCGGATGTGCGCCCAAACGAGGTCGTTCTGGCGGGCGGCGGTGCCAACAGTAAAATCTGGCGCCAGATTTTTGCCGATGTTTTCAACTTGCCTGTACGTACTGTGTTCGGCAGCGCGGAAGGCGGCTCTTTCGGAGCGGCATTGGTTGCCGGAGTAACGGGCGGCGTGTGGAACAGCCTGACCGATACGGTGGCTTTGATCCGGCCTGAAAGTGAAACGCTTCCCGTCAGCGCGAGCGTACCCGTTTATGCGGCGCAGTATCAGAAATATATCAGGTATTATGATGCATTGAAGTGGAGCTACAAATAAATTTTAATTTTTGTAATATGTCTTGCGGCAAAGTGAAAGCCTCCCATTGCAGAACAGACTGCACTGGGAGGCCGTATTATTTCTGAACCATTAAAACAAAAGCTGCTCTTAATGCAGAATCTCGAGCCAGTAACCGTCCGGATCCTCAATAAAGTAGATGCCTCTTTCGGAGTTTTCAAAGCAGATGCAGCCCATTTTTTTATGCAGGGCATGGGCTTCCTCGTTATTGTCCACATGGAACGCAATGTGGGTTTCGTTGTCCCCAAGCTGATAAGGCTGCTTACGGGCATGCAGACAGGTTAGCTCAAGCTGATAATCGGTCTGCCCATCGCCAAGAAATACAAGCGTAAATGAACCGTCGGGAGCGCTCTTGCGCCGAACTTCCGTTAAACCGAGCGCTTCGTGATAAAAAGCAATGCTCTTATCCAAGTCAAGTACATTTAAATTAGTATGAAGAAATCTTGCGTTCATTTCAATACCTCCGACTGATTATATTTAATTATATACAGTATACCCTGTGCCATTCTGTTTTTCAATAAGCGCAGGTGGTGATTCATCGTTATTAATGGGATGGGCTGATGCGCAGGCGGGAGCAAATTTTGTAATAATATCGGCTGGTCACAGTCGGTTATTTCTTTCCATTTGCTGAATTTATGGTATAATATCCGCAGAGCGGATATTATTGTGAATTTATGTTCCCGGCTCGTTGCCTGCCTGCAGGCGCCGGAGATGAACGAGGTTGTACTGCAGGCAGAATTCAGCGCAGGAAATGGGGGGATATGTTATCGAAGAGATCAAAATCGGGCGGTATCGTCATTTCAAGGGCAACGAATATCGGGTTTTGTGCCTTGCAAGGCATTCGGAAACGCTGGAACAGATGGTGGTTTACCAGGCGCTTTACGGGGAGCATGGAATATGGGTGCGCCCAGCTTCCATGTGGAATGAAATCGTGGAACGTAACGGAGAAACTTTTCGGCGGTTTTCTTACCTTGGAGAATAGTGCTTTTAGCCCGCGCACGCAAAGCCGGCTTCATGATATCACAGCAAGGAGAAGCGGAGATTTAAAATGAACATTCAGATTTTTGGAAAACCGAAGTGCTTTGATACAAAGAAAGCGGAGCGCTATTTTAAGGAACGCAAAATCAAATATCAAATGGTTGATGTAAGTAAATTTGGTATGAGCAAAGGCGAATACGGTTCTGTAAAAACAGCGGTCGGCGGTATGGAAGCGCTTATCGACCCGAAATCCCCCGATGCCCTGCTGCTAAAGTATCTTGCCTATGAAAATGACCGGGAAGCGAAGCTGCTGGAAAATCCCGGGCTGTTCAAAACGCCGATTGTACGCAACGGAAGGCAGGCTACGGTGGGGTACCAGCCGGAGGTCTGGAAAACATGGGAGTAAATTCACAGAGTGGGGGAAAGTGCATGAAAATCTTAATTGCATATGCCGGGAAAACAGGAACGACTGAAAAATGCGCAAGGCTTCTTGCAGAAAAGCTGCCGGATGCAGCGGCTGTCGATTTGAATCTTCAAACACCGCAGGTTGCTTCGTTTGATACTGTGGTTGTGGGCGGCTCCATCCGCATGGGCCAGCTGCATTCAAAGGTGAAGAACTTTCTTGTACAGAACACACAGAGCCTTAAAAGTAAAAAGACGGCCTATTTTATCTGCTGCGGTTCCGCGGAAAATGCCTCCGCGTTCTTTGCCAACAATTTTCCGAAGGAATTGCTGGAACGCGCCTGTGGCTGCGAATGCTTTGGTGGTGAAATGAAAATCGAAAATATGCACGGTGTTACCCGGCTGATGACGAAAATGATCCTTAAATCCTCTGCTGAAAAAAATGTGCCGCCCCCGCAGATCATTTATGAGAATATCGGCAAGCTGGCGGAAGAAATCATCCGGTAAAACCGTTCTGCTGAACTGACGCTGAAAAAACCGTTCCAGCATTTGCCTGGAACGGTTTTTTTGGCCTTATTCTTTACAGTACTCCGCAATAGCGCGGCTTATAAATTCGGCCAGTCCGTCGCCGTATTTGTCGATGTTTTTTGTAAAGCGTTCATCCGCCACGTACATTTTACCCAGCCCGGAAAGTATTTCTTTGGAGCAATCGTAAAAATTCTTGGTGATGAGTGCCTGCCAATCGGCTACCAGCCGCTGTACCTCCGGTGACGCGGGGCTTTGATTCATGCTTGCGGCAAACGCCTTATAAATACGCTCCGATTCAGCGGAGATGCGCGCCCAGTCCTCCTTACCGTACCCTTTTGTCCTGCGGGCGCTCTCTTTGTAGGCTTCCGTGCCGCCCCAGCGTTCCTCTGCTTCTTTTGCGTATTTCTGCTGCGCGGCCTCAATTTCACTCATATCAAATTCTTTAAAACTCATTTCAGATTCTCCCTTCAGCGTTTTGTCTACAAGGGCGATCAAATCATCCAATCGGCTGCGCTTCAAAAGGAGCAGCTTTTTGTGATTTGCCAGCGCCTTGCTTTGGTCAAAAGCAGGGTTGCTCAGAATCTTCTGAATCTCTTTCAGTGCAAAACCCAATTCCCGAAAAAATAAAATCTGTTGCAGCCGTCCAAGCGACCTGTTGTTATAAAGCCGATATCCGGCTTCGGTTATTTCATCCGGATGAAGCAATCCGATTTCATCATAATAATGCAGCGTGCGCACACTGATTCCGGTTAGCTTTGCAACCTCGCTGATTTTCATTTTCATCTTTATCACCTGCCATAATTATACTATAAACTATGACGCAGCGTCAAAGTCAATAGGAAAATATAAAAATTAAACGGCGAAGATCACGGATGATTGTCTATGGGTATAAGGGTCGGACAAATAAAAAGAGCATGATGCAATTTTCTGCATCATGCCCGGCCATTAAAGTAAAAAGCAATATTAATAAATAATCGCGCCGTATTTGGCGGCAAGCGGCTCCATTAGTTCGGTTTCAATCTGACAGTCGGAATCAATAATCAGCCTGCCCTGAAAATAGCGGAGCGCGGCGTCCAGTACCGTGAGCTGGTCACAGTGCACGGCAATCGGCAGGCGGGTCATCGCGCTGCTTTCGCACAGCAGCATTGCATCATCCAGGCTGGTTACCTCCACCAGCGCCGCGTTGACCTGTTCGTCGTCAAGGTCAATCAGATCTTCGCCCAGAGCGCTGGTGCATTGAATCGGTTCGCTGAACACAATATCATCGCCCAAAAAAAACACCTCGCGCTCAATCGCCGCAGCAAAGCAGTCCGGGTCGTCCGGTACCTTCAGAGGTGCAAAGTCTTTA
>JAEWBE010000025.1 GCA_023391275.1 Bacillota bacterium
ATACTGTATTTTACATGTGATACTGTGATCACCGTGCGCACCATCCTCCAGCTCAACGGAAGACTCGACGAATTGCAGCAGATTTTGGACGAGATCAAACAAAAGGCCACTGCCGCAAAGATGGAAACAATAGAAAACATTCAGGCTGTATTGGAGAATCTGCTTGATGAAGACGCAAAAACCCACCTGAAAACGCTGTATGAAAAGAAGGATAAAATTGAGGCCGGAAGCAGAGTGATGCAGCGCCGTCTGCTCAGAGCCTTTCCAACCATGACGTCCATCCAAAGCAACGAGTCGCTGCAGCGGATGAAGCAGGTGATGGCCGACCGGGCAAAACGAATCAAACACAATTAACAGGAAAAGCAAGAGGGAGAAGACCAATCAGGCCTTCTCCCCTTTATTTGTCCGTTTTGCTTTCCCGAATCCGTTTTATGATAAAAACAATCCCGATTACGGCCCACATGGCAAGGCAGTACGGGAACAGTAGGGAATCGCCTTTCCCCTCGGTCGGTTTAAAATTTCCATCCATCATTGCATAACCCGCCGTAAGAACTGCGGCTACTGCCGCAATCAGGATAACAGCCATGGTTCGCCCGGTCATCCGCACCGGGGTTTCCTTTGGGCCGACCATTGCGTCACCCCAGATACAGCGTGAAATATAGTAAGCAAACGAGGTCAGCAGCAGGATAAAGGTATTGGTCGGATGCTGTGCCCAGACAATACCCACGCCGTACAAAACATTATCTGTCATTAAAAGAACGGCCAAAAGAAGAAAGGATTGATACCCGTACCGATACCGCCGGCTTTGCTGTAATTCATCAAACTCAGTTTTTTTCATTGTTCTCCTCCCAAAACAGCTGGTCCAGTGTTTTGCCCAAAACTTTGCAGATGGCGATACAAAGGTTTACCGAAGGATTATAATCCCCGTTTTCAATAGCATTCATGGTCTGCCGCGTTACGCCGACCGCTTCCGCCACATCCTTTTGCGACATATCCAGCGCGGCCCGTGCCGATTTTAATCTGAGATTCTTTGCCAAATGCATCACTCCTAAGATTTCATCTATTACATAGTATCATTAATCGTATATAATGTCAATTATATACGACATAAATTGTAAAATAAATTACTTTTCTTATTGCATATTAAAGCATAACAAAACCCCGGCGTATCATTTTACACCGGGGTCCGCAAGAAATGCGCAAATGCGGCTTTTCTGATTTCAAACATATTACAGCACTGCGATTACTTCCACTTCGACAAGCACGCTTTTCGGGAGTTGTTTCACGGCGACGCAGGAACGCGCCGGTTTCCCGGTGAAGTATTGCTCATAAACGGCGTTGAATGCGGCGAAATCCGCCATATCCGCCAAAAAGCAGGTGGTTTTCACAACATTTTCAAAACCGGTTCCGGCGGCGGATAAAATTGCGCCGACATTTTTCATGACCTGCCCGGCCTGAACGGTGATGTCGCCCTGGGCAATTTCCCCCGTTGCAGGAATAATCGGAATCTGGCCGCTGGCAAAAACCATGCCGTTTGCAGCAATTGCCTGAGAATATGGGCCGATCGCGGCCGGCGCGTCTTTGGTTGAAATAACTTTCAGCATATTTTTCTCTCCCTGTTCTGTAATTTGGTATTATGATAAATTATTGATTGATAATTCGATAGCCTGCTTCCGTAATTGCCTGCCGGATTTGCTCAAGATGCTCGCGGTTCCTTGTCTCCAGACGAATGCGCAGCGTACACGCGTTAATCCCGGTGTTTTCCCCGCCGCGGTCATGGTGCACGCTTACCACGTTTGCGCCAAGGTCGGCGATAATTGCGGAAACTTCCTTCAGCTGGCCGGGTTTATCCACCATTTCAATAGTAAGGTCGCCCGAGCGCCCCGCTTTTAAAAGGCCGCGGTTAATTACTTTGGAAAGGATGGTTACATCAATGTTGCCGCCCGAAAGCAGGCAGACCACCTTTTTCCCCTTTACATCCACCTTGTTGAACATGGCCGCCGCCACGGAAACCGCACCCGCACCTTCAGCAATCAGTTTATGCTGTTCAATCAGCGTCAGAATTGCCGTCGCGATTTCCTCATCCGTCACAGTGACGATTTCATCCACATATTTACAGCAAAGTTCATAAGTCAGGTCGCCCGGGCATTTGACCGCGATGCCGTCCGCAAAAGTGGAAACACAGCTCAGCGACTCCACCTGATGGTCCTCGAGCGACTTCACCATGCTGGGCGCGCCGCTGGCCTGCACCCCGTAAACCTTACAGTTCGGATTCAGCGACTTTACGGCGAAGGCAACACCGGCAATCAGGCCGCCGCCGCCCACCGGAACAATAACCGCGTCAACATCCGGAAGCTGATTCAGAATTTCCAGTCCGATCGTGCCCTGACCGGCGATGACGTCCGGGTCGTTAAAGGGATGGATAAAGGCCGCGCCGCTCTCTTTTTGCAGTTCACACGCTTTTTGGAAGGCGTCGTCGTATACGCCTTTCACCAGGCATACTTCCGCGCCATAGCTTTTTGTGGCCTCCACCTTGGAAATCGGCGCGCCGTCGGGAATGCAGATCAGCGACTTGATCCCGTTCTTCGCCGCGGCAAGGGCAACGCCCTGCGCGTGGTTGCCGGCGGAGCAGGCAATTACGCCCTTCGCCTTTTCTTCCCCGGAAAGCTGAGAAATTTTGTAGTACGCGCCGCGCACCTTGAACGAACCGGTAATCTGCAGATTTTCGGTTTTCAGGTGAATCTCGCTTTCGGGATTAATGAGCGGAGCATTGATTAAATCAGTCTTGCGGATGACGTCCTTCAAGACATAAGCGGCATGATAAACCTTATCCAGTGTAAGCAAGTTGCTATCCCCTAACAATTTTTAATTCCCTAAACGGGTATTATTTCATCATTGCCATTGCGCCGGTGCGCAGTATTTTGAGCACATGGTACGGATTGTATAATTCAATAAAAGAGTTGATGGTGGTCGCGTCGCCCGTCAGTTCCACGATCATGGATTCAGGCTGCACGTTGAGTATATTGGCATGGAACACGTTGGCGATTTCCACCAGCTTTTCACTGTTTTGCAGGCTGCGTTCCACCTTCATCAAAAGATGTTCCCTTACCACCGCTTCTTCGCGGTTCAGCACATTTACTTCTTCAATATCCTCAAGCTTGCTCAGCTGCTTATCCACCTGCCGTACAATCCGGTCATCGCCGGAAACGACAATCAGGATGCGGGAATACTCGGTGTTTTCCGTCTGTGCGGCAACAATGCTCAAAATGTTGTAGCAGCGGCGGCTGAACAGCCCGGAAATACGCAAGAGCACGCCCGGTGTGTTGCGTGCAAGCACCGACATTACGTATTCTTTCTCCGTATTTGAATCCTTCATGATCACATCCTCCTTACATCTCTAAAATCGGGTCTTCGACCGAGCCGCCCGCCGGAACCATGGGCAGCACGTTCATATCCTTGTCGATATGGCAGTTGATCAGCACCGGCTCGTGCAGGGAAAGCGCTTCTTTCAGCACCGGTTCAATATCGGATTCAACACGGATGGTCAGCGCTTTGACCCCAAAGGCCTGCGCAAGCAGCTCAAAATTTGTGTTCCGGTCCAGATCGGTCTGGGAAAACCGGCTGTCATAAAACAGCTTCTGCCACTGACGCACCATGCCGAGCACGGAATTGTTGAAAATAAGTTCGATCATTGGGATATTGTACTGGGCGGCAGTGGACAGCTCGTTGCAGTTCATATGAAAGCTGCCGTCACCCGCAATGTTGATGACACGCTGGTCCGGGTTGGCAATCTGCGCGCCCATTGCCGCGCCAAGGCCAAAGCCCATGGTGCCAAGACCGCCCGAAGTAATAAAATGCCGCGGCCTGCGGAACTGGTAGAACTGGGCCGCCCACATCTGATGCTGGCCGACTTCGGTAACGATAATCGCCTCCGAATTCGTAAGCCGGTCCAGCGTTTCCAGCACCGCCTGCGGTGTAACCGCGCCCGGTGCGGCCGGCTCCTGCATCAGCGGAAATTTAGTTTTCCATCCCTCAATCGCTCCCATCCACTCTCCGTGATCGGCTTGCGGCAGTAATTTGTTTAGATGTGTAAGAATTTCTTTGGCGTCGCCTTTCATCTTTAAATCCACATCGATATTCTTATTGAATTCAGCGGAGTCGATTTCAATTTGTATGATCGGGCAGTGCTGTGCGAAAAGGTTGGCGTTGCATAAAACACGGTCGGAAAAACGCGTTCCAACCGCAATCAGCAGGTCACAGTGCTTAATCGCCAGCGCGGCGGTGTTTGTGCCGTGCATTCCCAGCATGCCGACATAACGGCGGCCGGTCTGGTCATAGCCGCCCTGGCACATCAGGGAGGAGGCAACCGGCGCGTCGATGCGGTCCGCAAACTCCTTCAGCTCGTCAAACGCTTCCGAAGCAATTACGCCGCCGCCGGAATAAATGAACGGCCGCTGGCTTTTTTGAATCATGGCGAGCGCCTGGTCAAACCGCTCCGGGTACGGAAAATCGGCCTTTGGCAGGGGAAGCGGCTCAGTCATCGGAGTAAACTCATATTTTTGTGCCGTCACATCCTTTGGAATATCCACCAGTACGGGGCCTTTCCTGCCGGAACCGGCAATCCGAAACGCCTTGCGCAGGGTATCCGCCAAATCCTCAATGTGCTTTACAAGGTAGTTATGCTTGGTAACAGGCATCGTGATGCCCGTAATGTCAACTTCCTGAAAACTGTCCAGCCCCAAAAGGTCGCAGCTTACGTTCCCGGTGATGGCAACCATCGGCACGGAATCCATGTAAGCCGTCGCAAATCCCGTAACCAGATTGGTCGCACCCGGGCCGGAAGTTGCAATGCAGACACCGGTTTTTCCGCTGGAACGCGCGTAGCCGTCGGCAGCGTGCGCCGCCCCCTGCTCATGCGCCGTACGGATATGATTGATTCTGTCCCTGTACTCGTAAATCGCATCGTAAATGTAAAGGACGGAACCGCCCGGATACCCGAAAACAGTATCCACTCCCTGTTCCAGCAGGCATTCCATTACAATTTGCGCTCCCGTTAACAACATACCTATTCCTCCTGTCAATTCATATCTTCCTGTAGCGCAAAGCCGGATAAAAAAAGCCTCCGCCTCTCTTAATAGAGGCGAAGGCTTAAACTTCGCGGTACCACTCTAGTTCGCCGCAAAAGCGGCATCTCTGCGTGCATCCAACAATGCACTCTCCTTTAACGGGGAGAATCCGGGCGCGCCTACTAAATTACTCGTTCAGCCGCCTGCTCCAAGGTGATATCATGCAAACACCGCGCCGTCTCGCACCATCCGACGGTTCTCTGAAAGCGGTAGGAATGCACTCTGTCCTCATCTGCGCATTTAATACTATTTATATTAGGATATTCTATTCATGTAATCTTGTCAAGTGTTCCGTAAAAATTATTTATGGAGCCGTCTGTTTTATTTCAGCCAGTACTCGCTTCCGTCGGACTTTCGGTCCATATACCCCAGTTCAATCAGGCCGCGGCGCAGCGTAGAAAAGTCATCCGGATAAATCTGCTTCAAAATTCCGTTGACTTCCATTTCAGTATATTTTTTATCTTTTTCAAACTGCCCAGCAATTTTTCTGAAAATAACCTCCTTTTTCTTCGCTTTGGAAGAAATCACTTTCAGTTTTAAAGGTTCCAAAGAGCTGAAAACATTCTTTAGAATTTTTTCTTCCTCTTCGGCGGTCATTTCTAATGCATCCATCTTACATCCTCCTGCTTCCGTTCATTTCTTACTTTGCATTTTACTATGATTTGGAAAAAAGTCAAGCTGTTGTAAAAAAGCCTCAAAAAAGATTGGAGCTTGCAGCACAGCCGCAAACCCCAATCTTTTTCAGATAAAACTCATTCCTGCGCCGATACAAACCGGAACCCCATGCCGTCGGTAATATAATCCAAGTACGGCAGGTCGGCTTCATCGACCCGGCCCACAATATTGACCCTGTTCTCCGGTTCCAGATTCCGGCGGGCAATTTCCAGCTCACCTGAGTAACGAAGGTAGCCTTCGTTCCCGACGGAAATACTGCCTTTTTCCCTGGGCAGCACCAGCTCCGCCGGAAAAAGCCTGCCCTGTGAGGCATATGTTCTGGACTCCTGCGAACGAATGACATATTCGCTGGAATCGGGGCGGTCATGATGAATTCCATCCATAATAAAGTGGTATTCGGGCCGGATTTCAGCCTTCAGACTGACATATCCCCGGGCAAGGTCACCCATGCCCCGCCACCCCCTGTCGCTGAGGTCAATGTCGCCGACAAGGCAGATATCCGTCAGGCACTCCTTTTGCAGTTGAAGCAGGTTGAGCAGCACGTCGCCGCCGCGGTGCGCTTCCACGGTGGGCAAGCCCCTGTGCAGAGGACCGCGCAGTTCCTGATCCCCCGGCACAAATGCCATCGTCGTAATCCCGAGCCTTCTCAGGTTTTCGTTGATGCTCCGCGTTTTCTGCAGAGAGAGTCCGGTCAAAGGCTTCGGGTAAAAATTATGACATGCACTGAACCGGGTAAAATCCGCTCCGAGCCGCCTCAGCTCGCGAAGGTCATGCTCCAACAGGGTACTTGCATTGAACACGATATTGAATTCTTTGGACAGGTCAATCATCTGCTGATAAGTGAAGCCGTAATCCACCCGCAGGTGGGAAACCGAAGTCTGTTTTAAATCCGAAAAGCTCCGATATCCCAGTTTCTCAAGCGTCCTCGGGCCAATGTCCACAATCAGCGAAACATCGCTGCGTTCGCACACATCGAGCAGTTTTTTGACCTGAACAGCGTAGTCGTTCACATTTTCCTCAGGAATATGCAGGGAGGTAAACGCATATTTTACGTTTGCCTGTTTGGCCTTTGCAACAATTTCCACGTTTTTTTCGTATCCCGTGCCCAGATAAAGTGAAATTCCGAATTGACTCATGAAAATTTCTCCTGTTATTTGTCGTTCCTGCCGTAAACTTCATTAATTCTGTCTTCATCCACACCGAAGAAATAGGTAAGCAGGAAACCGCCGGCATACGCACCGATCATGGCGATCGCATACAAAATCTGCTGCCCCGGCACAACAATCAGTAAACCGAACAAACCGGAAACGCCCTGTGAAACGGTGCCAAGGTGGAACAGGGAAGCAAGGATTCCACCCAGACCGGCACCCAGACAGGCAGTAACGAAGGGTCTGCCCAGCGGCAGAGTCACGGCGTACATCATCGGCTCGCCGATTCCAAGAATACCAACGGGAAGCGAATCCCTTGTCAGTCTTTTCAGTTTTTTGTTTTTTGTTTTTATGTAGAGCGCGAAACCTGCGCCAACCTGACCGCCACCGGCCATCATCAAAATCGGCAGCAGATAGTTGATGCCCTTTGTAGCCCCGTTCGGATCATTCAGCATGGCATGGATAGGGGTCAGCGCCTGATGCAGACCAACCGCAACCAGGGGCAGGAAGCCTGCGGAAAGAATATATCCGCCCACAACGCCCAAAGAATTATAGAGGAAATTCAGGACGGTGAAAATTCCGGAGGTAAGGAACGCACCGATCGGCTGAAGAACGATAAGCGCAATCAAGCTTCCGAAAATCACGGTAAGCAGCGGAGTGAAGAAAGTATCAAGGATGGCAGGCATCCACTTGCGGATCCATCTTTCAAGATAAGCGAAGAAAATGCCCGCAATCAGCGCAGCCAGCAAACCGCCGGCACCCGGATTAAAGACTTTTCCGGTCAGCGGAAGCAGAACGTCCGCATTCTTAAATTTGGTCAACAGCGGCATCCCGACATTGGCAATGGACATAGCGCCCGCGATTGCGCCCAAAACTGCGGAGCCCTTAAATTCCCTGGCGGCATTCATGCCGACCAGAAGCGGCAGGTAAGCGAACAAAGCCCAGCCCATTGTGCGGATACACTCGTACCACCACTGACCGCTCAGCGCGCCGCCGCTGGAAACATTAATAACATTGCACACTCCGTTGATTAAACCGGCCGCAATAATACCCGGCAAAAGCGGAACAAAGATGTTTGCAATCCGTTTCAGGAACCTTTGCACAGGGCCGTCATACTTTGCCTTATTTGCGGCTTTGTTTTCCCTTGCAAGGGTTTCCGCATCCATATCGATTTCATCGGCGCCAAGGGCCAGCCCGGTGAGCTTCGAAAACTCCTCGCCCACTTTATTGACGGTTCCCGGTCCCAAAACGATCTGAACCGTGCTGGATTTGACCACTCCCATAACGCCGTCAATCTGCTTTAAAGCCTCAACGTCGACTTTATCGGGGTCCAAGATTCCAACACGCAGCCTCGTCATGCAGGTCGCATTGGCTGTGATGTTCGATTTTCCGCCAAGGGTTTGCAGAATGTCCTTTGCAGTTTTTTGATAATCCATATCAATACCCCTTTCCTGTTGTGAAGCGATGGGATCAAAACCGCCGCGAAACCGCACCGGCCGAACCCCGCGCTTAAATATAGCGTATACTCCTCGGAATCATTCTGATATCATTATACATTCGTACATATATAAGTCAATATTATTTCATAAAAAATATTTATTTATTAAAATATTATTTTATAATTCTACAAATTTTGCATTACTAATAAAATTAAAAACTTTAATTTCAGCTTATTAATATGAATATGAGGAATAATTTATGTTTATATGATATAAATTTATTATAATCATCAGGAATTATCTTTACATAATTTCCACAAGCTATTATAATATATAAAAATCGTACGTCACTTTTTTAAGGACGATTTTTTAAAATATTGAGAAATTATATTTTATAAATTTTATTATAATGATTGAATTAATATTTTGATAGTATATAATAAAATCAGAGTCTGAAAGGAGATATGTGAAGTGAAAGTAGATTTAGATACGCTGGATACCGAACAAAGAAATGAAAACAGTAAAAATATTGATGTTATGAGCACAATGGAAATGCTGCGCGTTATTAATCGGGAAGATCAGGAAGTTGCTTTTGCCGTGGAAAAAGTTTTAACCTCCATCGAAACGCTGATCGATGAAGCACACAAGCGCATGATGAAGGGCGGCAGGGTGATTTATATCGGGGCGGGCACTTCGGGGAGGCTGGGCGTACTCGACGCCAGCGAATGCCCCCCAACCTTCGGCGTAGACGCCACACTGATTCAGGGAATCATAGCGGGCGGATACGGCGCGCTGCTGAAAGCCAAGGAAGGCGCGGAGGACGACCAGGAGCTGGCCCGGAATGACTTGAAGGAACTGGGCCTGAATCCGAACGACACCGTAATCGGCCTTGCCGCGAGCGGCAGAACTCCTTATGTAATCGGCGGGCTGGATTATGCGGCGGAAACAGGCGCTTACACCGGCGCCGTCAGCTGCGTGCACAACGCGGAAATATCCGCCCACGCGCAGGCAAAGATTGAAGTAATCGTGGGGGCGGAGGTAATCACCGGTTCCACCCGGATGAAATCCGGTACCGCACAAAAAATGATTTTGAATATGATTTCAACGTCACTTATGGTAAAATACGGGAAGGTGTACAAAAATCTTATGGTGGATGTGCAGCCAACCAATAAAAAACTGGTGGAGCGTGCGAAGCAGATCATTACCGCAAGCAGCGGCTGCTCTTATGAGGAAGCGGCTCATTATCTGCAGGCAAGCGGTTCGCAGGTAAAGATCGCCATTTGTATGGCGCTCACCGGTCTTTCGCGTGTTGACTGTGAAACCATTCTGAACACTAACGAGGGCAATATCTCCAAGGCAATCCGATCCATCAAGAACGGAACGGACAGTGGCTTGCCCCGGTAATTCAGATTCACAATAACAAAAGGAGCATTTTCATGAGTTGTATTTATAAAATACGGGAAGGCAGCGCCAGTTACACCGATACGGAAAAAAAACTGGCGCAGTACATTCTGGAACATCGCAATGAAGTAACGCTGAACTCCGCGCAGGTACTGGGCGAACGCGTCGGCGTTTCCGCCGCCGCCGTCATCCGCTTTTCTAAAAAGCTGGGGTATAACGGGTTCACCGCAATGAAGGTGGACCTTGCAAAGGATGACACAGTGGACATCGTTAATTTCGACGATATGATTCAGGAACAGGACTCCATGGAAATGATCTTGAAAAAGGCCGAAAATTTAAACACCATGCTGCAAAATCAGGCTTACCGCCTTATTAACGCCGAAAGTTTGGAAAAAGCCGTGCAGGCGCTGCTGAACTGCCGTACCGTTTACCTGTTCGGAATCAGCGGCTCCGGTATTGTATGCATGGATTTTATGCAAAAGCTTTCCAGAATCAATCGTCACGCTGTTTATCACAGCGATTTTCATGACCAGCTTGCCGCCGCCGCCCATATGACAGAAGAGGACGCCGCCATTGCGGTCAGCTACGGCGGAAAAACCAATGAAGTAAATGCCGCCATGGAACTAGCAAAAGAAATGGGAGCCGCCACAATTGCAATCACTCAGTTTAAAAAAAGTCCGCTCACCCGGCTGGCGAATATCCTGCTCTACATTCCCTCCACCGAGCGTGACCTGCGGCTTGGCGCGATCGCTTCACGGAACGCCTCCCTGATCGTAACCGACCTGCTCTATCTGGGTCTGGTAAAGAGCAACATCGGTTTAACCAGAGAATGCCTTGTAAGAACCAAAGAGGCCATTAAGCGACTAAAATAACGGTTCAGCCATCCGACACGCGCCGGCCAATGTGGAAATCAGTCCTGTATAGAGCCGCTCACAAAATGATGGAAAGGGCCGTCCACTCACTTGAAAAAGTGTGATGGACGGTCCTTTTGCTGATTTAATCCGAACAGATGTATGAAACCTGAAAATTACATTGACTTCTGGTACTCCTGTTCACGCTGTGTTCCAAGCCCCATCCGCTGATAAGGGTAGATGGGCGAACGGTTTTGAAAGGCTAAAATATCCTTATTCATGATAATACCGTTTTTAATATCAACGGCGCCGTCTAAGACGGCGTTCTTCGTTTGTTCCATAAAATCTTTCAGGTAAGGAATCAGGCAGCTGGAGATTTCCCACGAGGCGCTGTCCCACATCAGAGCCGGCGTATGGTCAACGGAATAATATAAAATATTGCCCAGCCTGTAAAACGGATGGGATAAATCGGTGGGATGCGCGAAGCTGAACCCCATTCCCCTGTCACAGCTTATATCAACGATCAGGCATTCCTTCTTAAACTGAACGACATCACCGTCGCGGACGAAAACAGCGGGACTATTCGGATTTTGAAGCACCCCGTTTACAATAATATCCGCTTGAGCCAGTTCATGAATAATCGGTTCCGACTGCCCGTTCGCGGCTGTAACCTCGAACTTTCCTTTTTCATTCCGGGTCATTTGCCGGTACCGGACTCCCGGTATTTTATCCGAAACCAAAAAGTCCGGCCGCTGGGTAAAAACGGTGATGTCCGTAAATCCATGTCCCCTCAGCGCGTAAACAGCGCCGCGGCTGACGGACCCAAAACTTAAAACGACGGCTTTCCGGGGCGCCCCGAAATTCCCGTCTATTCCCCTTAACTGCAGCGCGTGCTGCACCCCGCAATAGCCGGCCATCTCATTGTTTTTTTGGAAGATGTGCGTCCTGCTCCTCGCTCCGGAATAATACATGTTTTCCCACGCAATCAGCGTCAACTTTTTGTTGATGGAAATTTGAGCAATTTCACTCTGCTGCACAGTGTGAATCCATCCCCATACGAGGGTGCCTTCCTGCATTTCCTCAAAATCTTCTTTTACCGGTTTTGGGATCATGATGGCGCTGAACTTCCGAAACAGTGATTTGCGCTCCAAGAGCCGGTTCCCAGTCAAATCGGCTATCTCTCCATCCGTCATGCCAAAAGACAGGCCATATCCTTTTTCAAAAAACAGATGGTTGCGCACCGCCTCCGGAATCGTTTTAATATGCTTCGGGTGTATAGCAACCCTTTTTTCATATTCTTTTCTTGAGGTTCCAATCACCGCAACATTCATATTTCTCCTTTCATGCAATTGCATTCAACGTAAACTCGTCTGTCACATCGCGCAGAGCTTAGATCTTTATTTGATGCTGCGCAAATTCTTTGGCGTAATTTAAATGATCCTCCAAAATACTTTCACAGTTCAAAGCGTCTTTCATTTCATATACGCCCGTTCTGTCACAGATAAACTCCAGCGCATAAAGGGCGCCTTCCGCGAAAGCGTCCCTGGAAAAAGACTGATGTGTAATTTCAAGCATATCATTTTCCCCCACCAGCATCACCTTGTGGCAGCTCATCATTCCGCCGGCGCGCACAGATGAGATTGAAATATTGGATAAAACCTGATTTAACCCTTCATTTCTGCCGTTCCTTATTCCCTCCGCAATTTTCAACGCCGTTCCGGACGGAGAGTCCTTCTTGGATTTATGATGCATTTCAACGATCTCCACATCATAATTTTCCAGAATCTTCGACGCCAATTCCGCCAGAAGCATCAATACGTTTACACCGCGGGTAATATTGGGCGCATAAATAATTCCGCCGCTGTTTTCTTCCGCAAGTTCAAACAGCATATTTTCCTCGGAATTTGAAAATCCCGTCGTTCCCATAACAATTTTGACGCCCAGACTCAGGAATATCTCAGCGTTTTTTAACGCTGCAAACGGCTGAGAAAAATCCATTACAACATCGGGCTTAGTGTTAAAAATGCACTGCTCCAAATGGCTGGAGGAATAAACCGGTATTCCGGTATTGAAACATCCGATTACTTCCCCTAAATCACGGCCGGCCTTCCAGCTGCTCGGGCTGCATACGGCCGAAACCAGTTTTACTTGTTTGCTGTTGAGAAAATACTTCGCGATTTGGCAGCCGGTCCGGCCCAGGCCAGATATGCAGACTTTTAACATTGCAGCACCTCTTTCTCATCTTACAAGTCCTATGAAAGTTTCAGGTTGTCTGTTTGATCCTGACTTTTTCGCTTCACTCAGAGCATTCGGCGCCCTGCCCTGCATTTTGAAATACAAGGTGAGCCAAATATGTAAATAAATTACAAACAACTTTTTATTTTAAGTAAAGTTGTTTCTTTATTATTATATAAAAGAAATCTGCAATTGTCAAATGCCACTTATGAATCATGTGTAAATTAATTGTTAATTGTTAAATATTCATATTCTATATAAACAAAAGTCCCCGCAGAGAATTACCTCTGCGGGGACTTTTGTTTTATTCATCAGTTGATTCGGTCTATAAAGACATGAAATCGCTCAATTACATTTTCATCGCCGACAATTAAAACTTTATCGCCTTTACAAAACTCATAGTATGGCCCGGGCGATATGATAATGTTTTTATCATGAATAATTCCAATGATGGTAGCTCCTGTATTATGCCAGACTTCCAGCTTGCCGATGCTCTGACCAATTACAAAGGATTGGTGCGGCAGTTCAATTTCTACCGGCTTGATCAAATCGGAGCGCTTGTATTTATACATTTCAATAATTTTTTTCGTCAGCGAGTTGATTTCTTCATTCATGGATTTGCTTTTTTCAAACATCTGCGACAGCCTCAAACGCATATCCGCGACACTTTCGTCCTCTTTGAAATTGTTCAAAAACTGTATTGCATTTTCTTTTGAAGAAACTATGATTCCGCTTCCGACAGCAACCGCAACTACTTTTTTATCGGACAGAATCGACATCGCCCTGCGTATTGTTTCCGGGGATACATTATACTCTGTTGAAAGGACGGAGCGCCCTTTCATTTTTTCCCCCTCCGGGATATCACCAGACGCAATTCTGGCGGAAATGTCTACCGCTATTTTTAAATACCGTGGAATTGTAATTTGTTCCGCATCCATATTTTTTCACCTGTTCAATTTATTAAAATGAAGCTGCATCTGAAAGTGATTCTTCCCGCCACAAGGTTCCGTCTGTATTTTCGGCAGTTCGCTCCGGGCAGCGGGATTATAGCATTTTGATACACAGATGACAAGCAGAAAACCATTCTCTGATAAATCGCGGATATGTTTTGATTCAGATTTCCTCGCTGTGATTCACGACACCTTTGAACACCGTCATAAATAAAATTTTGATATCAAACAGAAACGTCCAGTTCTCTATATAATGGATGTCACATTTAATGCGCTCTTCGATGGAGGTATCGCCGCGCCAGCCGTTCACCTGTGCCCAGCCAGTAATGCCGGGGCGCACCAGATGTTTAATCATGTAGAGGGGGATTTCTTCTTTAAACTTGTCCACGAAAAACGGACGTTCCGGCCGCGGCCCAACCAGGCTCATATCCCCCCGCAGTACATTAAAAAGCTGCGGCAGTTCGTCGATGCTGCACTTGCGGATGAACGCGCCGAATTTTGTTCGGCGGTCGTCATTTTTTGTGCCCCACGTCGTCATATCGGAACCGTCATTATCCATTTTCATGGATCGGAACTTATACATTTCAAACGGCCTTTTGTTCATTCCGATTCGGCTTTGCCTGTAAATGACCGGGCCGGGGGAAGAAAGTTTAACCCCAATGGCAGTGACAAGCAAAAAAGGGGAAAACAAAATCAGGATAATCAAAGACGCCAATATATCAAACCCGCGCTTACAAAAATTATTCAGTAGATTATCGAGGGGGATTTTTCGGATGTTGATAAGCGGCATACCCTCAATTTCATCAATATAGGGTTTGGCCGGCAGATATTTCGTATAAAACGGCAGCAGATTGGATTTAACCCCCGCTTTTTCACAGGTTTCTATAATTCCTTCCAATGCGGAAAATTCATTATAATTCAGGGAGATAATCACTTCGTCAATTTCCTTGCCTTCCAATAAGGACGATAATGAGTTGAATTTACCTGTATAGGCGATTTGCCTGCCAAAAGTATTGCATTTTTCATTGCTCAGATACCCGACAAAATCATACCCCAGGTTCCGGTTCGACATTACCTTGTCGTAGAATTCCGCCGATACGTCATTCCACCCGACCAGAAGCATGTGCTTGATGTTGTACCCCTTTGCCCTCAGATGCCGCAGCAGCTTGCGCAGCGCAATGCGGCAGAGTGAAGTCAGCCCCGAATTCAAAATTCCAAACAGAAGAATTACCATTCTGGAAACATGAACTTCCTTCAAAAAGAACAGAAGCACAAAAATAAAAACAAGGCCGGTAAAATTCGCCTGAATAATACGGCCGGTTTCCCTCAAAAGCGTTTTGTGCCGAAAAGAATCGTGAAGTTCAAAATAATTATATAAGAAAAAATAGGCCGGAATAATAAAGATCATCAGCTGTAAATAGTAGGAAATTCCAATATAGTAGGAGCCACTGTAATTATAAAAATGCACGAGGAACGCCAGTACCATTGACAAAAAGCAAATACCGGCATCCAGGACCGCAAGTATTGCATTCAGTGTTTTTTGGTTTTCTTTTATCATTTTTATCTCCACTTATGTCAATCTATATTTATTACATTTTACAATGTTTCCTGTATAATAACAAGCCTAAATGTTGCCCGTACGTTAATTTGCAGGTGAAATTGTTGTATGTTTTTCCTGTTAATGGTATAATCAAAAATACTTACTTTATATTATGCTGAATAAAAACGGGAAAGCTGGTTTGCTATGTTAGCCTATAATCTACTTCTGTTATTAATTCTTCTCTTAGGTATATGTATCTGTGAAATCAAAAAAAGCCGGTTGAATAATGCTGTTTTTCTTTGCATCGTTTCCGTTGCAATGATTACAATGGCTTTTTTGCGCGCAAATACTGTTGGGATTGATTATAAGCAATACGCTGATTATTTTGCACAGGTCCGCAGCGGCGGCTGGTCGTTCCTGATCAGCGGTGCGAACGCTTACCGCGTTGAACCCGGTTACAGCCTGTTAAACTATGTCGTTTCCCTGTTTACCGGAGACGTACATATTTTCATGCTCGGTGTTGCCGTAGTTACAACAGGTCTGACCGCGCTTCTGCTTTACAAATATTCTCCCATCCCGTGGATCGGCATGTTTGTATTCGCCAGCTTCGGCTTCTACGGCAATTCGCTCAGTTTTCTCCGTCAGTCAATTGCCATTGCCATATTCCTGTTTGCAGTTCGGTTTCTAAAAGAAAAAAGGGTTGTACCCTATCTTTTGATTGTTCTTCTGGCCGCCAGCTTCCACAAGGCGATGTTCATTATGATTCCGGTATACTTTATCGCCCATATTAAAGTTAACTGGAAATCCCTCACCACATATGCCGGATTGACCGCTCTTGTCATGGGTCTGTCCTGGCCGCTGTTCCAATTGGTCACCAAATATGTATATCAGTATTATGCCACGCAGGAAGGCCTCTACTACATGATGGGGCGTGACTGGCAGACCGCGGCGATTCCGGTGATCACCACCGTCGCCGTGCTCATCCTGAAAAGATTCATTCAGCGGCGTGACCCAAGGAACGTGGTGCTGATCAATTTTTCACTTTATTCCGGACTGCTGTACATTATGACCTGCCAGCATTTTTTATTCCAGCGCTTCGGCATGATGTTCTTTACTTCCGCTATTCTGATTATCCCGGAACTGCTCGCCAGTGTCGGCGTCAATCCGGAAGAAGAAGCCGCGCTGAGCAGCACGGAAAATTTGAAAGCATACAGGAACAAAGAGCAAAAGAAAAAGGCGTTTCAGGAACGCCGCCAGATTAAAAGCAACCAGAATATGCATAAATACATCTATTACTATGCAACCGCTGCCGTGCTGTTTTTTGGCTTCCTTTACAATGTTTGGATTCTGCTGCAAAACCGAATCAATCTGACTCCTTATGTAATGTTCTTTACACAGAAATAAGCGATGGGATTTAAATAAAGTACTGAACAGGCATTGAAGATTTTGGTGCACAGAATTTCTGTGTACTGACAATGAAAAAGCGGGAAGTGTAACAGTGAAAAAAGCGCAGCCAAAAAAAGAAGAAAAACCCTATAAGATTCTTGAGTTTCTTCAAAAATATTATTTTATTTTTATAATTCTTTTTACAGCAGTCATCTGTTTTAATTGTTTTTATCATCTGGGCCAATTCCCGGCACGTGACTGGGATGAAGCAAGGCACGGCGTTTCCGCTTATGAAATGCTGAAAAACCATAACTATATTCTAAATACTTATGCTTATGAACCGGATTACTGGAACTTGAAACCCCCGCTCAGTTTTTGGGGAATTATTGTTGGTTACAAGCTCTTTGGATACAATCTTTTCGGAATGCGGTTTTATTCCGCTCTGGCCTTTGTTCTGACTGCACTGTTAACAGCCCTGTTTGCACTGAAAAGATACGGCAAGCTGGAATCATTGGCCATGACACTTTTTATTGCCTGCTGTTCCCCGTTCTACCGCTTCCATTTTGCGCGTCACGGGGATGCGGACGCTTTGTTCATGCTGTTTGTGGTAATATCAATTTTATCTGCAATACTGATCAAAGAACATCCCAGGTTCCTGTACCTGTGCGGCTTCGCTTTTTCGCTTGCTTTTTTAACAAAAAGCTGGCATGCTTTCCTCGTTGTCGCCGTTGTGGGCGTATACTTCATTACATCGAAACTAATATGGAAACTGAACTGGAAACAATGGATTTTATTTCTATTAAGCGCGTTCGGTCCAATCTTTCTATGGATGGCGATCCGCTATGGATATGACGGATTCAACTTTTTTAAAAACATGGTTGAGGTTGACCTGCTTCACCGCGTTCAGCAGCCGCTGGAAGGTCACACCGGCGGAGTGTTCTACTACGTTCAGCTGATGTTTGATATGTCCTTAACTACCGGACTGCTTCCTTTGTTTATTGCGGTATATTACCTCTTCCTGAAAATAACCGGCGAACAGGACGCAATTTTGCAGATGAATCACAATTTAAAAAAAGATTTTTCAAATTATCTGATTTGGATTCTTTTGCCGCTGGTACTGTTCACAATTGCACAGACAAAAATCTCCTGGTATGCCATTCCCATCTTTTTCCCCATTGTTGTGCTTGCCGGACTGTTGTTTGCACAGATTATACAAAGCGGAAGGAAATACATAGCCCTGCAGCTGCTGTTCTGCGCCCTGCTTTTAATCATTCTGATTCCAAGTTTCATAAGAACCTGGGATGAAATTCAGCCGGCATATCAGGACGATTTGCAGATTTTTATGGCCGACGAACTGACAAAGAGCGGAAGTATCAAGGGCAAAAATGCATATCTGGAAATTGACCAGCCGCTCACGCCGCTGCAATGGGATCAAAGTTACTTGCTTGTGGGAGAATTATATCTGGACCTGAAATGCCGGCCCGGCGGCGTTCAGGAGTTTATAAAGCATCCCCAGGGCAGCGTTTTAATTATTAGCAGCAACCAATATAATCAGTACCGCAGTGATCTGCAAAAGTATAATGTGGTTGAGCAAAATAAGAAATTATTATGTCTGACCGAAAAATAATTTTAAGAGCCGTCCGTTCACTCAGAAAGTAAACGAACGGCTCTTTCTTGCCCCGGATTAAAATTGCCCGGTGCGGCTAAGGGAGAGCAGCACAGTGAAACCTCACTTGCTGTTATGATTCAAACAGGTTCAGGATTTCCTGCTTTGACAGCTTCGCAAGTGTGTTGTCGCCCTCCTGAATAATTTTATCCGCAAGCTCCGCTTTGTCCTGCTGCATTTCCAGAATTTTTTCCTCTATCGTTTTTTTCGCAATCAATTTATAAATCTGCACCTTGTTCTTTTGCCCGATCCGGTGCGCGCGGTCGGTTGCCTGATTCTGTGCGCTGACATTCCACCATGGGTCGTAGTGAATCACCACATCCGCGCCGGTCAGGTTCAGCCCTGTGCCGCCCGCTTTCAGTGAAATCAAAAATGCCGGGGTCTGATCGGCATTGAACGCATTAACCAAAGCCAAACGCTCTGACGGGTTTGTAGAACCGACCAGCTTATAGTAGCCGATTCCCATAGTCTTAAGGCGCTGTTCAATAATTTGAAGCATGGAAGTAAACTGTGAAAACAGCAGAAGTTTATGCCCCGCTTCAACACAGCTTTCCACCAGTTCCATGCAGAGTTCCAGTTTTGCGCTTCCCCCATGATAGTCTTCGTAAAGCAGGGACGGGTCGCAGCAGAGCTGGCGAAGCTTTGTCAGCATAGCCAGAATCACCAGCTTGTTCCGGCCGGATTCCCCCGCTTCCGATTCCACTGCCAGCTTTTCCTTCGTGAGGGCTACGTTCGCAAGATACAGCTTCTCCTGCTCTTCCGCCATTTCGGCGTAAAGCACTGTTTCCGTTTTTTCCGGAAGTTCCCTGAGTACATCCTTTTTCAGTCGCCGTAAAATAAAAGGCTGAACCAGTCTGCGCAGTTTTTCCACCGCGCTGCTTTCATTGGAGCGTACAATCGGCGTTTCCAGCTTTTTACGGAATTTACCGTAGGAAAATAAATAGCCCGGCATCAGATAATCGTAAATCGACCAAAGCTCCGCAAGGCTGTTTTCCACCGGCGTTCCGGTCAGCGCAAACCGCACCCGGCTTTTCACCATTTTTACTGCTTTTGCGTTCTGGGTATTATGATTTTTAACATACTGCGCCTCGTCAATAATTTCATACTGAAAGTGTAAGCTCTGATAATTTTCAACGTCGCGTTTTAAGGAATCATAGGAAGTAATCAGCAAATCCGCATTTTGAACGCTTTGCAGAAGCTCCGCCCGCCGGGGGGCCGCTCCGGAGACCGCGACCACACGCAATTCGGGTGCGAAGCGGTTCGCCTCGCTTTCCCAGTTGAGGACAAGGGAAGAAGGGCAGACCACCAGGGAAAGGCTGTATTCCGGGCTTTCGTTTTTCTGCGACAGCAGCAGTGCAAGCACCTGCATTGTTTTGCCCAGACCCATGTCATCGGCCAGAATGCCGCCGAAGCCATAAGCGGCGATGGTTCGCAGCCACCTGTAGCCTGTTTTTTGATAATTGCGCAGGACAGCCTTCAGATCCGGGGGCACCGCAAAATCAGCATCCGAAACTTCCTTCATGTCCCGGATGATTTTTTTGAATTCCCCATCGCGGTCATATTTGATTTCTTCGCTCTGCTTCATCAGTTCGTCCAGATAAAGAGCGCGGTACTTCGGCACAAAGATTTTTTCGCTCAGAATTTCTTTGTCGCTAAGATTAAGCCCATCCGCCAGTTCGGAAAGCTCCGAAAGGGCGTCGCTTTGCAGATTAAGAAAGGAACCGTCCCGCAGGCGGTGATACTTTTTCGCCTGCCGGTAGGAGTGCAAAACATCCAGCAGTTCCGCACGGTCCAGCCCCTCCAGGTCGAAGTTCATCTCCAAAAGCCCGGATTGCAGCCTGACGCCCACGCTCCCCGCAGCCGGTGGCCTGATCTGAATTTTTTTAAATGCATCGGTGGCGTAAATTTCCGCAAAAGCCGAAATTTCGCTCACCCCGTCGGTAATTAAATTGTAAACGGCATCCTCATTTGAATCAATAAACAGGTAATCCGCCGTTTTCGCCTGATTTTCAAAATACTTCTGAAGAATGTTTTCCGCATAAAATTCCCCTTTTACATCCGCTGTTTCAGAGAGTTTTTTCGGCTGAAATGCACTATGCTCTTCTTCACCGTAACAAAATTTCATCCGCGCCGTAACCATGTCAGGCGAAGGCATGTCAAAATACACCCTTGTCACCAGCGGAAGCGGTTCAAAGGCGGAAAGGTCAACATTGGAAACAACATCTATAAACGGCTTTATTTCGGCAAGCACAGTGGAGGCCAGCGCTTTCATATTTCCTTCACTGAAAAACAGCCCGCGGCTGCTCGTACACATGGTTTTTAAAAAATCCCCGCATGCTTCGCAATATGCCTTGTCACAGCAGTAAATCATATCCCCGTAAAAAACATACAGCTTTTCCATTCCGAAAAGCAGTTCCACGTCGACATCCAGCTTAAGTTCATAGCCGGAGTTCCGTTTTTTGCGAAGTTTTACGGCCAGACGCGGATTCTCATTGCGGACGGACAGACTCCTGTTTTCATAACCCCGGGCCACCGTAATTTCCCGCCCCGTATAAAGTCTGATAAACTCATCCAGCATGTAGGGGGAAAGAAACATATACTTTTTGACGTCCGGCGAGCCGTAATACGTATGATATTTATAATAATTATTGTCGGACTCATGAAACTGCTCCATAACATAACGCACCAGAGGACGTGAGCTTTCCACAAAACCGCTCAAATTATGCCGCATGGAAAACTGCTTCCCATAGGAGCCTTCCGCACCTGTCTGCATATCCCGTGTAAATTTCGCAATATCTTTCAATATATAAAGCCGTTTCGCACCGATTTTAAAACTGAGCCTTGGGCCGCCGTACCCGACTTCCAAAGTCGGCTCCAGAACGGCCGGCTCTTCAACGGAAGCGGCCAAAGCCTGAGCCGCCGATTTCTGCGCATAGCGGCGCATCAGTTCAACCGCCTGCGGGTCCGTACTGAACTCCCGCTCAGCCTCGTACCTGTGTTCTCCGCTGCTGTTCGAGACGGGCGGCAGCAGCGAAAGCCCGGGAACAGGCATTGCTCCGGCTTCAAGAATTGTCGCTACAACGTGCTTGCAAAGGCCGGCGTAGGACTCAAACGCCGGGCAGTCGCATTCGCTTTCCAGCACTTCCAAATCATCCATGTCCATGCGTACAAAAACATGATACCGTATTCCTCTGCTGCCCCGTACCAGGGCGGAAACAGAGTGAGCTTCCTCATCTTCCCGGTTATCTTTTACAATTGTAACCCGTCCATTCTTTTGGTACTCCGCACCCTTCAGATATGTGCCGGGGGATGAGGCCAAATTTTTCAGGTTTGCTTTTGGCATTGGCATAGTGAACGATCCCGCCTTATTTTTTATGTTTTATTATTATGATACTTCTTTTTCGTGCGAACCGTCAAGGCGCAATTGCGGGAACCGATATATCCGCGCCATATCCTTTTTACCAACATAATAATATCCCCAGCCGCGGTTTCATTATCCTGCGGCCGGGGATATTTTCGGCAAAGCGGGTACCGGCCGCGTCCTATGTTTTATCGGCGCTGCTGAAGCTCGATATTCCAAGCTTCACAGGCCAATCATGCTCATGGAGTTTCAGCAAGATTTTCTCGTCGGATTGCAATCTCTTTATTTTGATTCTGAATAATGATAAACCTGACTTTTTCCATACCAAACTGCTTTTCAGGATAATCCTCCCGACAATGGGAGCCTCTGCTCTCTTTACGGGCGTCGATTGCGCTCAAAACAGCTTTCGCTGTCGTCAATTGATTGGATAAACTAATCGCTTCTTTTAAATCGGAAGCTGGAAAATCCATGGGATTCCATAAACTCTGCAACTGATTCAATTGCCCCAGCGCGGCCGCAATATCATTCCCGTTTCGGGCAACACAGGCGCTTTTCTGCATAATGGATTTTATTTCTTCCTTCAGCTCCCCCATGGAAAGTTTACTTTTGTTCCCCGTGTCAAAAATCCTGCCCAAACGGTAAGTGACAGGGGGTACGTGCGCCGTTGCAGCATAAGCCGCCGCGCTTTTACCGGCAAAAATACCAAATACCTGCGTATCAAGGATTGCGTTCCCCCCCATGCGATTCGCACCGTGCTGGCCACCGGAAACCTCTCCGCAGGCGAACATTCCCTGAATGCCCGTCCGGCAAAATTCGTCAATCAGAATTCCGCCGTTAAATCCCTGTGCGTGAGGATATATTTCAATCGGCGACCTCATAAAATCAATATTTTGACTTTTAAGGTAGTCAATCCATTGCCGATATCTTGCTTCTTTCAGAAGACTTTCATTATAATGTACCTGAAATCCTTTTGGAAAAGACGGATCACGCTGACTTTTCACCATGGAGAGATCAAAATATCTTGAATTATCTTCATTGCTGAATGGGCCATGAGTGGACCTTAAACTGAGGCACTCTTCTTTGGTGATTCCCTGGGGAAGGTAGTCCCGTATAAGCTCCCTCCCATCCTGATCTGTGATTTCGGGCTGTGACGCCAGCGTAGTATGATGAAAATTGATCCCCCTGACCGGGCCTGTGCTTGCGGGAATAAATTGAATAAACTCCATGTTTGTCAGCTGCGCACCGTTCCTTAAGGCCATTGCATAGCCTTCCCCGGTCATGGCTGGATTGGACAGCCCGCATCGAAACAGGCTTTCCGCTCCACCTGTCGCTAAAACCGTGGCTTTTGCCCGGATTTGCAGTAATTCCTGATCCGCATTAAAACCCACAACCCCAAAGCATTGATTCCGATAAACCAAAAGGTCAATGGCGTGAAAATCTTCGATCATTTTCACGCCGCTGATTCTCATTTCCTGTAAATACGCGGTTCTTGCACTTTCCAAATTTAAAAGCTGATGTCCCCTGTTCGTTTTTCCGAAGCAGGGGACTTCGCCGCTTTTCTCATGATCTTCAAACGCAATTCCCCAGCTTTGCATCATTTTCAGGACGTCGTTTGAATTTTCAACCATTCGTTTCACCAGTTTGGCATCCAGACAGCCCTGGCTCGCAGTAATCGTCTCGTTGTAAAATATTTCATCGGAGCGCTCGCCGCTGCCGGAACTCAGGATTCCCCATGGCAGCGATTTTGGATAGAAGCTGGAACCGGAATACCCGCATTTCCCGTTTACGGCCATATGTACCCTTGCCCCGTTTTGCGCTGCTGTAATCGCACATATCATACCGGCCAGCCCGCTGCCGACAACCACCACGTCACAATTGCTGCATTCCTTCATTGTTCAGCCCCCATGAAAATTTACAGATTTACAACATTGCCCGGTTTACCGGAAAGAAAATCTTCCAGATTACGCACAGCAATGTCCATCAGCCTCTGGCGGCTTTCCTTCGGCGCCCATGCAATATGGGGCGTAAGAATAACATTTTTTGCCTTGAGCAGCGGATTATCCGCCCTGATCGGTTCCTCCGCCACAACATCACAGGCCGCGCCCGCAACCTTTCCGCTGTTGAGTGCATCCGCTAAATCCTGTTCCACAATCAGAGGCCCCCGCGCGTCATTAATAATGATGACGCCGTCCTTCATCTTCGCAATGGAATCTCTGTTGATCATGCCCTGTGTTGACGGAAAAAGCGGACAATGGAGCGTAATCACATCGGATTGTGCAAACAGTTCGTCAAGCGGAACATACCTGCATGCTTCGCTTTCCAGAGCCGGGTTCCTGTGGTGGTCATAAAACAAAATATTCATGCCAAGCGCCTGCGCGATTTTCGAAGTGGCCTGCCCTATTCGGCCGAAGCCGATAATTCCCATCGTCTTCCCGGCCAATTCGACCAGCGGATAGTTCCAGAAACACCAGTCCGGGTTGTTTGACCATTCCCCCTTTTTCACGGCGTTGGAATGCTCGCCGATATGGTGGCAAAGCTCCAGCAGCAGGGCGATTGCAAACTGCGCCACGGCGGCTGTTCCATAACTGGGAATGTTGGTTACGACCACTCCTTTTTGTTTTGCGGCGGCAATATCCACAACATTGTAGCCGGTTGCCAGCACACCGATATACCGAATCCGGTTGCAGCCGCGGAGCACCGCGGACGTAATCGGAGTTTTATTGGTAATGACAATTTCCGCGTCCCCAATATGCTCAATAATTTGATTATGCGCAGTGCGGTCGTAAACCTGCAGCTCACCAAATTTCTGAAAGCCCTCCCAGCTTAGGTCCCCGGGATTTTCGGTATATCCATCCAATATTACAATCTTCATGTTTTGGTTCCTCTCCCATTCATCTGCCCGGTCTTTCAAAGCTGATTTTTTAATCGTACTGTCCGCTCATAATTTTAGCAATCTCTTCCACATCCGTTATCTCGGACATCCTTTTCATCCTTTTGTTTTCAATCTGCTGAAGATTTTTCGCATGCTCCAAAACATCATCCAGCCGGTCACGCGGAAACTTGACCGCGCCGTTTTCATCCATGTGTACAATCTCCCCGGGGCATACTTCCATTCCGCATATTTCCACCGGCACATTGACTGCCTGCACGGAAAAATAACCATGCCCTGCGCAAACACCGGTAAGCATATACTGCATTTTTAAGTCACGAACCTCGTCAACATCCCTTGACGGTCCGTCCGACAGCACGCCCACGACTCCGACGGATTTGAACGCGGTCATCATGTTTCCGCCCAAAAGTCCGTTTTTATTTTTTATCTCTTCCGGCAGATTCTGTTTTACTGCCAGAATCACCGGCTTTGGGGATTTTTCAATTGCCTTCAGCACGTCGATGAAACCAAGCCTTTTATAATCGGGGTCGGGAAGGCCATAGACGCATGTCACCACATAGCCAGCCATCCTGCCCAGTTCCGGATAAATGCACTTGAGGTTTTGATTGGCATACCATTTTCCCTGCCATGGATGATAAAGCCCCAGACAATTTTTTTCGTCCTTGGGGTAAGTCGCCACTACATTGGTAATGGACGGGGTATCAAAATTCTTCAGTTCTTCAAGAACCTCCTGCTCATGCAAAATCGTTTGATTCACTTCACTCATAAATTTTACCCTCTTTTCACTTTATCATATTTTAAAACAAAGAAATGCTTTGGTCCTCCGATACCTGATTTTAGGCCGATTCCTTATTTCCAGATACTGAAACCCCCGTCGACCACAATGTTTTGCCCGGTGATATAATCGCCGGCACAAGAGGCCAGCAAAAGTGCGGCGCCTTTAATATCGGCGCCCATCCTGCCCATTCGGCCCAGCGGCGTTTCTGAAGCATAAGCTTTTACAAATTCCCCGGGAAGATCCCCTTTGTCAAATCCCCCTGGGGAAATTGCATTTACACAGATTCCCTGCGGCGACATTAAGGCCGCCAAATCACGCGTTACACCCAATACTCCCGATTTGGCGGCGGCATAGTCCACCGGCTGTTCCATCTTATCCGTTTTCCTGTACATGTCGCGATTTCTTCCGACAATGGCCGCAATGGAACCCATATTGATGATTTTACCTGATTTTTGCTCCATCATATACTTCCCCACCGCTCTGCAGCAATAAATCAATCCGGTCAGGTTGATATCAACCATATTTCGAATGGATTCAGGCTCCCTTTGAAACAGATTGCCTTCACTTGCCCCGGAACCGCCGCCGGCATTATTGATTAAAATATCGATATGTCCCATCCAATTATACGCTGTCCCGGCCATTTTTTCCACTTCATTATAATTTCTCTGATCCATTCCGACAGCAAGCGTTTTAACCCCGTAAGTCTTCGCGATTTCTTCCGTTACATGCTGAATACTTTCCGCATTACGGGAAGTGACAATAATATTCGCACCTGCCTCCGCCAAAGCGCAGGCCATATCGTAGCCAAGCCACGCATGGCCGCCGGTAACGATTGCCACCTTGCCATCCAGCTTAAACATTTCGAAAACACTTGACATAAATCAACCTCCGTCTCTGTCAATATCTCTTTTTTTCTTTGTGATTTCTCGCATTTCTGATATTATCAAAAAGGAATCAGCCATAACAGCTGAATCCTCTTTGGACCGATGTCAGAATCCTACCCGACATCTTAATTAACGGCAGCGCACTTTAAGCACCACTTTTTTTGAAACACCATATTCCCCGGCCGGGCTGACACCGGGCATATGCCCGTCCTGGGGAAAAAAAACTGCGAATTCGCCTGCCCCGAGCGTAACCATATCCCCTGTTCCTGTATAAAGCCTTGCGTCTTTCGGTTCCTCGTACTCATTAACAGGGGTCAATTTTTCAATCTGACTGTAGCCGATGGTTTCATCGTCGGCAAGAATATACTGAATATCAATGTATTCTCTGTGGGACTCAAACATGCACTCATCGGCCGGCCTGGTTTCAATCTGCTGCACCAGCGCAAAAGCATCGTCACCTTGAATATCATATTTCCCAACCGGCGCATGAAGCAAATCTGTATTAAGTAAAAATTCAAACGCCGCCCTGAATTCGGGGTGACAGGTATAATATAAGTAAGAGTTTGCCAGTTTATCCGTAATCACATCTCTGTCCTCAATCATTCAATCACAATTTTTAAAGGCTTCGGGTTTTATCAGGATGCCCCATCCGATGAATTATTTTAATTTTGCATCGAATGCTTTTTTGATCTCAGCCTTTGCTTCATCACTGAGGGGTTTAAATGGTGAGCGGCAGATTCCGCAGTCAAAACCTTCTAACGACAGGAATTCCTTCGTTGTGGCCATCGCGCCGTATTTGGCAACCACATCAATCAAATCATTGATCTCATGCTGTAAGGAACGGGCCTCTTCATATTTTCCGGCCTTAAACAGATCCATCAGCTTCCGATATTTTTCCGGCATAAAGCAGTATGTACTTCCAATACCGCCGTCTGCACCGGCCATTAAACCATACAGAAGTATTTCATCAAACCCGTTAAAGAATGTTAAATTCGGGTGACGCTGTTTAAAGCGCTCCAATGTATACAAATCCATTGCCGTAAATTTAACGCCTGCTATGTTAGGGTTCTTTGCCAATGCATCAACGTCCTTCACGGAAAGAGCGTACCCGGTCAGATTGGGGAAATTGTAAATGATGGTCGGCATGTCTGTTCTGTCCGCAATTTCGCAGTAATAATTAATAACTTCTTCGGGAGAGAATTTATAGTAGAACGGTGTAACCGCAGAAACCGCATCCGCCCCTGCCTTTTTTGCGTGAAGCGCAAGGTCGACCGTTAAGTCCGTCCCTATGCTGCCCGCGTGCGCAATTACTTTAGCGCGGGAATTGTTTTCTTCCAGAACCGCTTCCAGAATTCTTTTACGCTCTTCAACAGAAAGCAGAAACGCTTCGCCGGTGCTGCCTCCCACGTAAAAACCATCGATTCCTTTTTCTATTAAATGTGCTACAACTTTTTTCAATTGGCTGTAATCGACTTCGCCGGACCCTTTAAACGGAGTGATTAATGCCGCGTAAATACCTTTTAAATCTTTCATAGTAATATTTCTCCTTTTTGTTTTTTTCCATATTGCCGTTTGGATGATCAACCCTTGACAGCGCCCGCAGTCAAGCCCTCAATCAAATATTTTTGGACAAAGGAAAATAAAATGATAACAGGAATTGTGATAATGACACCGCAGGCCAAAATACCGCCCCAGTTGATGATTCCAAGGCTTCCCATTAATTCCGCAATTCCCATTTGAACAGTTTTCGCTTTGTTTGAACTGGTCAGGATCAGCGCATACTGGTAGTCGTTCCATGAAATAATAAAGGAATATATTGTGATGGAAACCAGCCCGCCCTTTGCCAAAGGCAGCACAATGCTCCAAAAAGTTCTGAGCTTTGAACATCCGTCGATAGACGCCGCTTCCTCCAATTCCTTGGGAATCCCTTTAAAAAAGCTTGACATCAGCCAAACGCAAATCGGTATGGTCATTGTCAGATAAATCAGAATCAAGCCGACCCTTGTATTAAGGACACCCATCCTTGCCGCCATCTTGTACCATGGCACCATGATAACCGGGCCCTGAAACATCTGGGCAAGCATAATGAAAATAATGATTGCCTGCATTCCGGGGAAACTGTGCCTGCCGATGGAATAACCGCCGGTCGCCGCAAAAAACGCGGTAATCAGCGCAGTAACACTCGCAACCACCAGCGAGTTAGTCAGCAAAGGCATTAAATCAGGCCCCGGGCTTGGCGTAAACGCATATTGATACCCGCCGAAATCCCATTGACTGGGGAAAATTTTAGGAACCGTGGAAAAGATTTCGCTTGCCGGTTTTAAAGAAGAAGTAATCATCCAGAAGTAAGGGAATAACACAAAGAACATAAGGACTGCCAGCCCGGCGAAAACCAACAGACTCATAAGCGGAGTGCGTTTTTTAAGCATATCAGTCCCACCCTTCCGAACGCTTGTTATAGACCTTTAAATAAATCATAACAAAGACCATCATAATTAACATTGCAATAACCGAAACCGCCGAACCGCCGCCCATGTCATACATAACGAATGATTTTGTGTAAATATATGTAGGCAAAATACTCGTTGCATATCCCGGGCCGCCGGCTGTTAATACCCAAATGACTTCAAACTTTGTCCAGGACTGTACAATGCTTGTGAGGGCTGTCACCAAAATAACCGGTTTCAACATCGGAATAGTAATATATCGAAAACGCTTAAATGCGCCGCAGCCATCCACATATGCCGCTTCATAAAGGTCCACCGGAACCCCCTGTAAACCCGCAAGGAACATCAGGGTAGCATATGGGAGCCCTTTCCACATGGATGTCAGAAGCAGTGCGGGCCAGACCGTCGCCTGATTTGCCAGCCAGACGGTATTTGTTCCGAGCACATAATTAAGCAAGCCATAATCTCCATCATATATCCATTTCCAAATCATTCCCATAATAATGACAGGAGTTACCCAGGGAACCATCATGAGGCCTCTCCACACACTTCTGCCCCTGAACTTCTGATTAAGAAGGAGAGACGCCGGAATCGCGGCCACATATTGCAAAATCGTTGAACCCAAAACCCAGATAAAGCTGTTAATAAGAAGAAGGGAAAAGTTTGAGTCATGGAAGAAATCGATATAATTTTTAAATCCTACAAACTTTCCGCTTCCCGGCTTTAAAAAAGACAGATCTGTAAAACTGGTGCGCACTGAATCAAAAATAGGATAAATTTGAAAAATCAACAAATATAAAAGAGTTGGGAAGATCATCAAATACAAGAAATAATTCTTTTTAATATTTTGGAAATTCAGCCTGTACTTTTCTTTCATATACTAACCTCCGCAGTATGAATAAGGGAGAATGCTGAAGTTCTGCCTGTTTCGTCAGGATACAAGCAGAACCCCGGCATTCCGAAGATGCGCGACATGGGTTATTGTGCTGCTTTCACCGCGTCAATCCCTTTTTTGATTTCATCATATGCTTGTTCCGGAGTAATAGAGCCGCCGACCAGTTTGACAATAGACCCCTGGAGGACTTTTTCCATTGCAGGCTGACCCAAAATTGACGGCATTGGAACACCAATATCATCCGCTGCTGCCTGGAATTCTTTAACAAGCGCAATATGCTCCGCACCGACTTCATCGCCATAGGCAATTTTGGCATATTTCAGCAAAGTATCCTCAGGCAGATAGTTAACCGCAGGAACGTTCAAAGAACCGCAGAGTTT
>JAEWBE010000046.1 GCA_023391275.1 Bacillota bacterium
GCTATGGAGGAAGGCGCACGAAAAGGTTCACAGGTTCCGCAAAATGCAACGGAAATCATGGAACTGAAGCAAATTCTTTCCCTTACTGCCAAAATCGAGAGAAAACTCGGAATTTAGTTTTCATAGAGGTTAACGTTTTCCCGGCCGTCCGGTGCAATCATCCGACGTCGGCGGGAAGAGAAAAGCCTTTTGAAATACATTTATATTTTTATTGTTGGGAGGAAAAATAAAAATGGGCAAAGTAATAGCATTATCAGCAACTTTGGCGCTTTTATATTGATGACTTTTAAAATCAATATTGGAAACGGGAGGTATCAATGTGTTTGATGCAAAGTTAAAAAAATTTCGCAAAAGTGATGCACCACTGGCGATTGCTTTTCTCTTTCCCACAATCGCGTTAATATGCTGTGTCACTTTGGTTCCGATTGTCTTAGCGTTTCGTACCAGCATGTTTAATACAATCTATGGAAAGACTTTAAATTTTATCGGATTTAATAATTATGCAACGATTCTCGGCAGTGCGACAGGATGGCTTCGAATTTTAAATTCGGTGGGATATGTACTGCTGTCATTGATCGTTGTGATTCCGCTCGGTGTTGCAGTCGGCACGCTTTTAAACCATAAAATAAAATGCAGGGGTATTCTGCGCACAATCATCATTTTACCGTGGATTCTTTCACAGACTGTAACGGCGTTGCTGTGGAAATGGCTGGTAAACAGCAATTTTGGCCCGATTGTATATTTAGTATATCAAATAACGGGAATTAAACTGGACTTTATCAATTCTCCCATGGCGGCGCGCTTTACTGTCGTACTGGCTAACGTGTGGAATTCGTTGCCAATTGTTCTGATACTGACGTAGGCCGCATTGCAGACGATACCGAAAGAAATGTATGAGGCCGCAAAGGTGGATGGCGCAACCAACGGAACCATATTCCGGCTGATTACCATTCCAATGATCAAACCGACCATTATGACAGCCATACTTATGGAAAGCATCGAATATTTCAATATGGTAACTTTAATCTATGTGCTTACGGCCGGCGGCCCGTTTGACGCTACAAAAACCATCAGTGTTGCTTCGTTCCAGGAAGGTTTTGAGTTTTGGCATTTGGGGCTCGGCTCCGCGTACAGCGTTGTTATTTTCCTGTTGAACATCGTGTTCAGCGTATTTTACATTAATTTGCTAAAACCGAAAAAGGAGAAGTGATATAATTGACATCCGTGACTTCAAAAAGCAAGAGCAGCAAATTAGAGCGAAATATTTTTATGGACGTCATCACTTATGTGGTCCTTATACTGGTCGCGCTGGTTTCTTTATTTCCAATCGTTTGGGGATTGCTGACTTCCTTAAAACCAACGAGTGAAATTGAGCAGATTCCCCCCATGCTTTTTCCTTCGCACGTTATTTTTACAAACTACTTTAATGTGCTTTTTCGGTCAAACTTCGTAACATATTTTACCAACAGCATTTTCATAACAGGCTTGTGCGTGATTCTGTCCACCATTATTGCAGCACATGCCGCCTATGCCATAGCACGTTTTAAGATCCGTTTTAAGCAGCAGCTCATGTTCGGTATCCTTATGACCAGCATGGTTCCTACTGTGGCGCTGTTGATTCCTCTTTATATCATCTCGGTCAAGGCGGGTCTGTACAATACCCGGTTCCTTCTGATTTTGATCTACACCGCATGGAGAACGCCCATACTTACATGGATTTTGAAAGGGTTCTTTGAAAAATCACCGATCGAGATTGAAGAGGCAGCCTGTGTGGACGGCTGTACAAGAACCAAGATATTCTACCGTATGGTGCTTCCGGTGTCGCAGTCCGGGATTGCTTCCGTCGCCCTTCTTACGTCGGTATACGTTTGGAACGACTTTCTTGTTCAGTTTTCCTTCACCACCAAGGAAGATCTCAGAATGATTTCTGTGGGACTCTATAATTATATTACCCAGTATGGCGTGCAGTGGGGAGAATTGATGGCCGCCGTGATTATATCCATATTGCCGATGGTCATTCTGTTCATTTGTTTACAGTCAAAATTTGTAGAAGGACTTGCTGCCGGGGCGGTTAAAGGCTAATGTCAAAAATCAATCCGGTAACTAAATAAAAAATCAAATTACAGGGAGAGAGTTTTATGAAAAAAATTATCGCAATGCTTCTTACTGTTTGCATGATGGTAGCGATTACCGCGTGCGGTCAAAGCAGCCAGAACACTTCCTCGGGCGCTCCTGCAGGCACTGCCTCAAGTGCTTCGTCAAAACCGGTCAATATGAAGCTGTGGATTTTTTTGAATCCCGAAAACACTTCCGATCCACGTAATGTTGTATTGAAAGAAATTGTGGATGATTACAACAAAAACAATAAAAACGGCAATACGGTTACCGTGGAAAGCATCAACTACAGTAAGTTTGAATCTCAGTGCATTCAGGCTGCTGCGGCAGGTACGGGCCCGGATATTTTGAACATTTACACTGATATGCTTCAGCAGCATATCGCGGGCGGAACCGTTCAGCCTATGACATCCATGGCGAAAGATTTTATCGGCACGATGCCGGATTACCTCTACAAGGCGGATGATCTTACGGTGAACGGTGAAATCTATACCTTACCGTGGGAAATGAGAACATTTGTCTACTGGTACCGCTCCGACGCTTATTCAAGCGTGCCGAAGAGCTGGGATCAGCTTATCAGCATGGCCGGCCCCAAAACAAACAATACAACCTTAGGTTTTACTTTCGGCCTTTCTGACGGCGGCAACGGAGCCGGATTCATGGAATCCTTCGTTCCTCTTCTCAAGTCCGCAGGCGGTCAGTTGTTTGACAGCAAGGGCAAGGCAACGTTCAACAGCGATGCCGGCGTAAAGGTGCTTGACCTGATGAAATCCATGGTCTCCAAAAAAGTAATGAATAATACTTCCCTCAGCATGACGGTCGATGATGTTCAGTCGGGTCTTCAGGCCGGAACAATCCTCTCTTGCGATTTAGGCACACAAAGAGCCGCAGCTATTTCAAAATCAGCCAACAGCGCGAAAATTAAATCTGCCCCCATCCCCGGCTTTGATGACGGAATCGCGGCACCTGCTGTCGTAGCCGGACAAAGCCTTGGAATCGGAGCACACGCTCAGGATCCCGCTGCATCGTTTGATTTCATCAAGACCTTCTACAGCCCTGAAAATCAGAAAAAATGGATGAAAGCAAATGTTCTGACGGTAAGACAATCGCTGTATGACGATGCTGAAATTAAGGCGCTCCCGAATTATGATAATTTGAAGACATGGAGTGATTACGCGGCGGAAGGCAAAGTTGAGTTCTACCCGGCTGATTATGCTGAATTGTCCGTCAAACTCGTACAGGCTGCACAATCTGTTATCTTCAAAGGCGAAGACGCGAAAACCCAATTGGACAATGTCGCAAATTGGTATAATCAAAAGAATGGTAAATAAGCAGCAAGGGCATGTTTGTGTTTCTTTCGGTAAGAAAGAAACGGGTTATATTTTTTAATTCAAATGGAGGACTTTTGCAATATGTTAAAACAATACTATGACGTGATTGTGGTAGGCGGAGGCCCCGCAGGTTTGATTGCCGCCATCGCTTCCGGAAGGCTTGGAGCGAAAACATTGCTGATCGAGAAAAACGGATTCCTTGGCGGTGCGGCGACCTCTGCCGTTCTTGGCCCGATTTCCCCGTTCCATTTCGGTGATGAGCAGGTAATCAAAGGGATTCCTCAGGAATTCGTGGATCGAATGGTGAAGGAGCAGGGAAGCACCGGGCATATGAAGGCGATGGATCCATATGGCAGCGGCGATTATCTTTGCTTTTATGACAGGGAAAAATACAAGTATGTAGCGGCTGAAATGTTGCTTGAAGCGGGTGTGGACATACTTTATCATTCCATTGTCTCGGATATTGAAAAAAGAGCGGATAAGATTTCCGGTATTGTTGTAACGAATAAAATGGGGAAACAATTCTTCGCAACCCATGTAGTGGTCGACGCCACCGGTGACGGGGATGTTTCGGTGATGGCCGGAGAAAACTATACCCTTGGGGATGCAAAAACAGGGAAAAAGCAACCGTCCTCCTCTATGTTTGAAATGGCCGACGTGGACACGGAAGCGGTTCGGCGTTATATCTTGGACAACCCAAATGATTTTGAATGGAAATCGGACATCATTCCGGTAAGGTCTTTCAGCGATCGGCTGAAGCAGGAGTATTTCGTCGCTCAGGGTTTTCTGTCTTTTGTCAAAAAGGCGCAGGCAGACAATAACCTCACTTTCGGCCGCGACAGTATCCTGCTTTTGAATGGCATACATCCCGGCAGCATTCACTTTAATTCAACGCGTGTAGTCGGCTTGAATGAAACCGATACAGTTCAAAGGTCGTTGGGTGAAATCGACGGTCGCCGTCAAATTGAATCGGTGTCCGAATTTATGATTAAGTATGTACCGGGATTCGAAAAAGCGTACGTAAGTGTTACAAACAACGAGATCGGCGTGCGTGAAACCCGCCATATCGAAGGCTTATACACTCTTACCGGCGATGATGTTTATGAAGGTAAAAAATTCGACGATGTTGTATCAAGAGGGTATTTCCCGATTGATATCCACAATCCGGACGGAGCATCAGGGTATACAAAGCCCGGCCAGGGCGGTTCATGGACTCCTTTGAAAGACAGCTATGATATACCCTATCGTTCGTTGGTACCAAAACATATTGACGGTCTGGTTCTGTCGGGGCGCTGCATTTCGGGCACAAGCAAAGCGCACGGTTCCTACAGAACACAGGGAGGAATCATGGGGATCGGCCAGGCTTCCGGAGTAGCGGCGGCACTGTGCGCAATTCAGAACGTGGAGCCGCGCAAACTGGATCCCTCCTCAGTGCAGCAAGCGCTGATTCAGCTTGGAGCGTCTGTTTTCCGCGATGAAAAGGCCAAATCTGCTGAAGAGGCCCACGCAAATCAGTGTGTAAAGGAATTTATACAGAGCCACAGGGAATTTGTAAGCAAGCCGTCTGTAGTTCATGATTTTCGTGAAAAGCTTGGAGTAAAATGATTGATTACCGCTGTGTTTAGCTGTTTTCATGCTTTTGTCAGATTGTGAATATATGCAATCCTCCTTGCAAAAGCTGCCATGCTTTCAGTATGGCAGCTTTTGTGGATGACTGTCATCTTTCGGCTTTATTTACAGTTCGACAAAGCATAATAAATGGGAATGGCCTGACCGCGCTCGAAAGCGGAGAATTTTCCGGTTGAAAGGAACAAAAATATGATTTACGATACGAAAGAAAATTTACAGCAATATAAGGGAATCAGCAAAAACCTTGATTGTGCAATTGACTATTTGATGCAAACGGATTTTTCCGAAATGACTGCCGGCAAATATCCCGTGGACGGCGACCGGGTGTTCGCGCTGGTGCAGACACCGACTACTTATCCGAGGGAGCAGGCGCGATGGGAATCCCACAAGAATTATATTGATATTCAATATATGCTCGTTGGGGAAGAAAATATCGGGCTGCAAAAGACCGATTCCCTGACGGAATCCGAACCGTACAGTGCCGGGAAGGACATTGAGTTTTATGCTGAAAACGGAAAGGGATTTTTCCCCCAGCTTGTCCCAGATTCCTTTGTGATTTGCTTTCCCACCGATGCACACATGCCTTTGGTTTGCGCGGAAAAATCGAGTAGCATTAAAAAAGCAGTGATAAAAGTCCGTATGGAATCCGCATCGGTCTGATGGGAAGGAGAGAAAAAAGATGAAAAAAAAGCCAAAGATCCTGGTAGTGGGCAGTTTTGTGATGGATTTAATTGTGAGCACGGAAAAGTTCCCGAATTCAGGGGAAACGGTGCTGGGCAAAAGCTTCCGAACCGCACCGGGGGGCAAAGGGGCGAATCAGGCGGTGCAGGCGGCACGCCTGGGCGCCG
>JAEWBE010000093.1 GCA_023391275.1 Bacillota bacterium
TGGCGGAAGGATTTGAAGATATTCCGGTGAAAAAAGTTGCCTACCGCGGGATTGTGCTGAATGAATTCGACTTGGATGCAGCATTGAAACGCAGGCCGGAAGTGATTCTGGTGGACGAACTTGCCCATACAAATGCGGCGGGGTGCAGGCATGTCAAGCGCTATGACGATATTGAGGAGCTGTTAAATGCCGGAATCAGCGTCTTTACCACACTCAACGTACAGCATCTGGAAAGTCTGAATGACATTGTTGCTTCCATCACCCACATCACCGTGAAAGAAAGGGTGCCCGATTTTGTTTTTGATAAGGCCACACAGGTGGAGTTGGTCGATATTGAACCCGACGTTTTGATTGAAAGGTTAAATACAAAAAAAATATATAAGGAAAAGCAGGCAAAACGTGCGCTGAATCATTTCTTTTCGCGTGATAATCTGGTTGCCCTTCGTGAAATAGCGCTTCGCAGAATTGCGGATAAAGTGAATAAAGAGGTGGAACTGAACCGGACCGAGGTTCACGACGCGTCGTATTATACAGGCGAACATATTCTTGTTTGTCTGAGCAGTTCCCCTTCAAACGCGAAGGTCATCCGTACTGCAGCGCGGTTTGCAAGTGCGTTTCATGCTTCTTTTACGGCACTTTTTGTGGAAACATTGCACACGAGGGAACTGAACGACAAGAACCGTAAGCGCCTTCGTGAAAATTTGAAGCTCGCAGAGCAGCTCGGCGCGAAAATTGCAACTGTTTACGGCGACGATGTAGCGTATCAGATTTCAGAATTTGCAAAAGCCAGCGGGGTTTCCAAGATTGTTATGGGGCGTTCCAATAACAAGCCCAGACTTTTTTTGTCAAAACCGAATTTCATAGAGCAGCTTACCGCATTGGCACCCAATATGGATGTTTACATCATCCCGGACATTCAGCCTTCTTATCGCTCTAAAACGCTTAAAAACAGATTTGAGGTCAATCTAAATCTACCTGATTTGTTGAAAACAATTGGCGTTTTAACCCTTTGTACTCTGATCGGCATTTTGCTTTACACATTTCATTTTGCTTATAATAATATGATCACCGTTTATATTTTGGGTGTGCTCATTATTTCAAACCAGACGCGCAGCAGAATCTACGGGCTGGCTTCTTCCGTGCTGAGTGTACTGGCCTATAACTATTTTTTTATTGAACCCAGATTCACGTTCAGCGCATACGGCACGGATTATCCCGTAACTTTCCTCATTATGCTGATTGCTTCCCTGATTACAAGCTCTCTCACCATGCGTGTAAAATATCAGGCAAAGGCGGCAGCAGTGAATGCCCACCGTACGGGTATTCTGCTGGAAACCAGCCGAAAGCTGCAGCGTGCAAACGAGTTTGATGAAATTATTGAAAAATCCTCTCAACAGCTTTCCAAACTGTTGAACCAGTCCGTACTGTTTTTCCCTGTAAAGGGTGAAGAACTTCAAAAACCGCGGATATACAGCACTGACCCTGCCAACCCTCTGTCGTTGGAATACTCCGGTGAAGAGGAATATGCCGTTGCAGTCTGGGTTTACCGAAATCGAAAGCCTGCCGGCATTTCCACAGACACCCTTCCCGGCGCGAAGGCGCTGTATCTGCCTGTCAAAGGAAAAGACGCGGTTTTAGCCGTAATTGGAGTTCCAATGAAGGAGGGGGACCGGCTTGAAGTCTTTGAACGCTCCCTTTTAGAAGGTATGATATACGAAATTGCATTTGCAATCGAAAAGTATAATTTATATAAAGAACAGAGTCAGGCTTTAATGAAGGCAGAAAAAGAAAGATTGCGTGCAAACCTTCTTCGGGCCATTTCTCATGATCTTCGTACGCCGCTTACCAGCATATCCGGCAATGCGAGCATACTTCTGTCCGATGAGACTGAACTGGATAAGGCGGAGAAGCATAAGCTGTTGGAAAATGTTTACGAGGACTCCCTGTGGCTGATTAATTTGGTCGAAAATATCCTCGCAGTTACCAGGATAGACGATGGCCGGTTCAGCATCCAAACACAGCCGGAACTGGTTCAGGAATTAATCGCGGAAGCTCTGCTTCATATTGACCGGCACAGTTCGGAGCATCAGATTAATACTCTTCTGGAAAATGATTTGCTGATGGTTCGGGTTGACGCCCACTTAATTATTCAAACGATTATCAACATAGTGAATAATGCAATTGTATACACACCAATTGGCTCTCAGATTATAATCCGTGCATTCCGCCAGGGTCAATGGGTGATTGTTGAAATTGCAGATAACGGAAAAGGAATTCCGGACAAAGATAAAAAACAGATATTTGATATGTTTTATACTGCCAATAACGAAATCGGCGACAGCAGAAGAGGTCTCGGGCTCGGTCTCTCGTTATGCAAATCCATCATAAATGCCCATGGAGGGGAAATTTATGTGAAAGATAATCAGCCGAGCGGTACTGTTTTTGGATTTACGCTACAGCTGGAGGAGGTAAGCCATGACAGATAAAACATTGATTCTGGTTGTGGAAGATGACAAGGCAATCCGGAATCTGATTACAACAACATTAAATACATCCCACTCCTATGCGCTGCTGACAGCTAGCACCGGCGAGTCCGCTATTGTACAGGCGGCATCCAAAAATCCGGATATTATTATTCTTGATTTGGGACTTCCGGATGTGGATGGGATGGAGGTCATTCGAAAGGTGCGCACATGGTCAAACCATCCGATTATTGTTGTAAGCGCCAGGACTGAAGATAAGGATAAGGTTGATGCGCTTGACGCCGGGGCTGACGATTATCTGACAAAGCCCTTCAGCGTGGAAGAGCTTTTGGCAAGGATTCGTGTCGCTATCCGAAAAATGAACTATGACAACCGGCCGGTTAAGGATGAGGCTGTCTTTGAAAATGGAGATTTGAAAATCGATTACATTGCTGCCCTTGCTTTCATTGACGGGCAGACGATACATTTAACCCCGATTGAATATAAGCTAATTTGCCTTTTGGCGAAAAATGTGGGGAGAGTGCTGACCCACAATTATATTTTGAATCATGTCTGGCCTAATCCGGCAGAGGCCGATCCCTCGCTGGTCCGGGTTTTTATGGCTACCCTTAGAAAGAAAATAGAAAAGGACCCTTCCAAACCGGTTTATATTCAAACGCATATCGGGATTGGTTATCGGATGAATCGGATTCAGGAGGATAATTAAATCCATTTTGGAATGACTTGTTTGGGGGAATAAGATGAAACCGAAAAAGAAATTATGGTATTTAATACCTACTCAAATTATAATTTCTGCGCTTATAATCTCCACAGTGACTTTGGTTGCCTTGGCTTTTCGCCAGCTTGGGTTTTCAGAAATCAGTATCGCGGTAGTTTATATTCTGTCCGTGTTAATAATCGCTTGCGTTACACGGGGTTATGTGTATGGCCTTGTTGCATCCGTTGTAAATATTTTATGTTTCAATTATTTTTTTACAGCACCTTATTACACACTGCATGTTTATAATAAAAATTATTTTACGGCTTTTCTTGTTATGCTGCTGGTCTCTTTCTTAACAAGCAGCTTAACCAGCAAGATTCTGGATACATCAACAGCCGCAAATAAAAATGAAAAAATGACGAGGATGCTTTACCAGATTACAAGCTCATTGGCAAAGGCTTCCGGGGTGCCGGAAGTGGCCTCCGTTTCAATACGCTGCATTTCCAACCTGATTGACCTTGACTCTTCTTTTATTACTTTAGATGATAACGAAATACCGAACAACGAATATACATATCTGTATTTAGAACACAAAGTCAATGTTCAGGCACTTTCCTCAGTGGAAATGGCGGATAAATTAAATGAAAAATTTGTTCTTCCCATAGCAAATCAGGCAAAAAAATACGGCGTAATTTATTTTTCGAAAGACATCCTTAAGGTCAATGATGATTGGACAAAGCTTTTAAACTCAATCTCTATGCAAATTTGTGTTGCGATGGAAAGAGAGCATCTGGCAGATGAAAAAAAGAAAATAGAGGCGCAGGCGGAACGGGAAAAGTTCAAAAGTAATCTTCTCCGAGCCATTTCCCATGAACTAAGAACTCCATTGGCCGGGATATCCGGAACGGCGGAAATTTTACAATATAATTTAGACGACAGCGAAAACAAAAAATTGGCGCAGGATATTTGTGACGATGCAAACTGGCTTACTCAGATGGTCGAGAATATTTTAAGCCTAACAAGAATTGAAGAAGGCAAATTGATTCGTAATGTGCAGCCGGAGGCTGCGGAGGAAATTGTTGCAGAGGCAGTAAAACGTGCTTCTAAATACGCAGGCGAGCATAAGATTACGGTGAAAATTCCGGATGAAGTTCTCTTTATTCCAATGGACGGCAAGCTGATTGTTCAGGTACTGATCAATCTGATTGATAACTCAGTAAAGCACTCAGCTCCGGATAAAGAAATTCGTGTTGAAATATATTCGGAAAACCACAAAACGTGGTTTTCTGTGATTGATCACGGAACCGGAATTCCAATGGATGATCTTCCCCATATTTTCGACTTGTTTTACCGAGCGGACCATACGCATGTGGATTCAAGGCGAGGGATCGGGTTAGGTCTTACCATTTGCAAATCAATCGTCGAGGCTCATGGCGGATCGATTTTTGCGGAAAACAACACTGACGGCGGAACAGCCGTTCGGTTTTGGCTGCCGTATTAAGGGAGTGTTATGAATGACGGGAAACGAACTGTTCCTGATTGTAGAAGATGATAAACAAATTCGTTCCTTTATCAGCTTTTCTTTAAAATCAAAGCAATATCGTTCTGTTCAGGCGACTACCGGGAAAGAAGCGATTAATTTAATTATCGCTCAAAATCCGGATGTTATGATTCTGGATTTGGGTCTTCCGGACATGGACGGTTTGGATATCATTAAACAGATAAGAACTTTTTCCGATATGCCGATTATTGTTGTTTCCGCGCGTGACCAGGACTCGGAAAAAATTGAAGCGCTTGATGCAGGAGCCGACGATTATCTTACCAAACCATTCAGCATTAATGAATTATTGGCTCGGCTGCGTGTAATGCTAAGAAGACTTTCAAAGGAAGAGGAAGGCCATGTCCAAAATATATACCGAACAGGAAACCTTGAAGTAAACCTGGAGCGTCACATAGTATTGCTCAATGGCAAGGAAGTACATTTTACTCCCATGGAATTTAATGTTTTGTCCTTGCTGGTGAGGAATTCCGGCAAGGTACTGACACACAGCTATATTATTAAAGAAGTTTGGGGTTCCTATATGGATAGCGATACGCAGTCGCTGCGCGTGTTTATGGCTAACATCCGCCGTAAACTGGAAAATGATCCCATGAAGCCGCGGTATATTATTACAGAAGTAGGTATTGGTTACCGTTTCGCCGATGAATAATCAAAGGCAAACCATTTAACCTCCCCATGCCATAGGGCATGGGGAGGTTTTGTTCTGCCATCCATATCTTCACAAAGAATTAATACGGCTTATTCCATCTTCACACCATCTTTATGAAAATAATGTTAGTGTGTATCATGAAGCTTAGGAACAGCGATAAGAAGATTTGATGGAATTTATAAAAGGAGATAATACATAGCATATGTACGTAATCGTAATTGGCTGTGGAAGACTTGGCAGCAACCTTGCGCGGGAGTTGTCGGATTTTGGCTATGATGTATGCATTATTGACCGTGATATGTCTCGGCTGGCTACACTCGGAAGCGGATTTAACGGAAAGCGAATTCATGGTATTGAATTTGACAGTGATAAGTTAGCGGAGGGCGGCATCAGCCAGGCCGAAGCAATATTGGCGGTATCTGCGGATGACAATGTAAATATCACCGTGTCCCTTATAGCAGACAAAATTTATCATGTTCCCCAAATCATTGCTCGTGTGAATGATCCAAATCGCGAATATATATACCGGAAATTAAATATTGAAACGATAAATCCGTCACAATTTGGGGTTGAAATTCTAAAAAATCGGCTGATAGCCGGGCCTGTAAACGTTTTGGCCGATCTGGATAAGTCATATGAAATTGTAGAAATTTTCGTTGAGAAACCGGTATCCCTATCGGTAAAAGAGATCGAAGATGATTTTTCCTGTATCATTTCGGGAATCCGGCGCAGTGGGGAGATCCGGATTCCACAGAAGGAAGAAGTCATTCGTTCCAGCGATAGGCTGTTCTGCACAATTCGAAAGGCAGATAAAGTACGGCTTATTAAATCTATCTCAAAGGATGTGCTGACATGGAATCCATAATCGTTGGCGGGGGAAAAATCGGTTATAATCTGTTAAAGACCCTGAAGGAACATGGATATGAAGTTACGCTTGTCGAACGGAACGGTGACACCTGCAACAGGATTGCAGAGGAACTGAATGCGGATGTGATTTGTGGGGACGGTACTGATCTGGAAGTTTTGAAAGACGCCGGATTGGACGAAGCGGAAGTGATTGCCGCCGTTACGGGAACGGATGAAGAAAATCTTGTTATTTGCCAGATAGCAAAAATCAGTGACGGAAGAAAAACCACCATAGCAAGGGTCAATAACCCGAAAAATATATCTATGTTTAAAGCGCTTGGAATTAACCGAATTGTTTGCAGTACGGATGTAATTGCGGGCTTGATCGAAAGTGAGCTGGAAAAAGAAGAATACAGGGTAATTCAAACCTTTGAACGCGGTTCAACAATCCTGGTCGAGCTGCCTGTTGACGTGGATAATCCGTGGTGCAACTGTAAAATTAAGGAGCTTGAGCTGCCGGAAGAGTGCGTAATCACCTCTGTGGTTCGGGATGACCGAGTGATTTATCCAAAAGGCGACACAGTAATCCAGGAAAATGATAAAGTGCTGTTCATCACTAACAAACCCGCACTAAGCGAACTGATTAACTATTTACATAACAGGAGAACAAAAAATGCAGCACAGAAAAAATGAGATCAAAGGATTATTAACAGAATTGGTTGCAACAATGCTTTACACCGCCGTAATTCTGGCTGTCTGTGCGCTCATCGCGAGGTGATGGCTGTGACAACACATAAAACGGCCACCAGTGCCGAAATTATTTGCTATTATACCGGGTATGTAATATTATGCATTGCCTTCACAATGACAATTCCCATTTTTACAGCTCTGATATTTTCTGAATGGGTTCCGCTTTTTGATTTTGTCATCAGTATAGCCATTTCGACAATTGTAGGTATCGGAATGATCTTGCTGGGTTGGAGCGCAAAATTGGAAAAGGCCAGCATCCAGTGGAAGCACGGATACGTGATTGCTGCATTTTCCTGGGTACTGTTAATGATTCTTTGTGCGGTTCCTTATTACCTCAGCGGCCATACGAATTCTTTATTGGATTCGTGTTTTGACGTAATGAGTGGATTTACCACAACAGGTTTAGTGTTAACTCAGGATCTGGACCACATTTCCGTAAGCTTAAATATGTGGCGGCATATGCTGACCTTCATCGGCGGTCAAGGAATGGTCGTTTTAGCTCTGACTGTGATGGTCAGAAATACAAACGGCGCATACCGGCTTTATGTCGGCGAAGCAAAAGATATTGAGCTGGTGCCAAATGTAAAAGGTACCACACGGCTCATTTGGAAAATCAGCATGATTTATTTAATTATCGGAACTGCTGCCCTGTGGATAGACGGAATGTTTATTGGGCTTGGGCCTGTTTCAGCCTTCCTGCACGCGCTTTACATTTTTGAATCCGCGTGGAGTACGGGCGGTTTTGCTCCTATGACACAAAATATCATGTATTACCACAGCCTTTCCTATGAAACAATCAGTATCATAATCTTTATTCTGGGATCCTTTAACTTTGGGCTTCATTATGCCATCTGGCAAGGCAATCGCAAAGAGCTGGTTAAGAACATCGAAACACAAAGTTTCTTTATTACTTCGATTGCGGCATGTATGCTGACAATATATGGTCTGTCTAAAACACATCTATACCCGAATATGGTCTCTAATTTCAGACGGATTATATTTAATATTCTTTCTGCCCATACCACTACGGGATTCGGCAGTATTTACGCCCGTCAGTTTGCACACGAATGGGGTGATTTTGGAATTCTCATCCTGACCATTGTCATGCTGATCGGTGGCTCGGCCTGCTCGACAGCCGGTGGATTTAAGGGATTCCGCATCGGCGTTTTATTTAAAGGGTTAATTATGGATGTGAAAAAGCTTCTTTGCTCGGAAAGGAGTCGGAAAGTATATAAATTCCATCATATTAAAGATTACATTCTTGATGATGGCCTGCTTAAATCCGCATCCGTCATCGTTATCTGCTATATGGTATTGTTCGGTATTGGGACATTGCTGGGCACAATGTATGGGTATTCCTTGCCCAGCGCGGCATTTGAGTCCGCTTCTGTTACAGGCAATGTCGGGCTTTCCATCGGAGTAACAGCCCCGGGAATGCCACGGATAATGAAGATTTATTATATTGTCGCCATGTATATGGGAAGACTGGAATTTTTGTCCGTCTTTGCGTTCATTGGCTATGTTATTGAAGGGATCAAAAAATATGTGTAAAATCTTTAAAGCTTGTTTTCTAATACTGATACTTGTTCTGCCAATCACGGTCCACGCCCACGCTGCCGAGCGTACCGAAATCAATCAGCTGATAGAACAAGCTGCGGAATTGGATAATAAGGAAGTAACCGTACAGGGTGAAGCAATTGGCGAAGTGTTAAATCGCGGCGATTACAGCTGGATAAATATAAACGATGGAACGAATGCGATTGGAGTCTGGATGAAAGCAACGGACGCACAGAAGATCGGCAGCTTCGGCGATTACAAGAAGAAGGGGGACACCATCCGAATCGACGGGGTATTTCACCGGGCTTGCGCAGAGCACGGCGGTGAAGCAGATATCCATAGCAGTACGATGAATATTTTAGAAAAAGGTTATCCCACGGTGGCTCAGATCCCGTTTGACAAGATTATTGCGGCCATTCTATTGGGCTTTGCAGCAATGGTGCTTGTTTTTCTCTTACATAAAAAGCTGAAATATGCGAGTGCTTTACAATAACTGTTTAATATGGATGAAACTAAAAATCCCCGTGGAATCTCGTGGACTGCTCTGATGCGGGCAGCAACGGATCACACCGGGATTTTATTTTATGGGTTATAATAAAGTGAATTTATTTATGCTTTTCTCTTTTTCCAGTCAAAATGCCAAGGGTATGTTCGACTGAGTCCGAGGACGAAAGAACAATTGCTTTGTCAAATAATTTTAATTCAGTATTCCCTTGTGGAATGATCGTTTCTTTTCCGCGAATGATACTTCCAATAATACTTTGAGGAGGCAGTCCGATTTCCCAAAGCTTACAACCAAGTACCGGTGAGGATTCGTCAATAACTGCCTCGAATATGGCAACTTTTCCATTTTCAATCTGTACATAATGCCGGATGCTGTCTGCGACCGCTTCCTGCTCAATCATGTCGGCAATGAACTCCGTAGTACTGATGCATCGGTCAACACCCAACTCCCGGAAAAGTTCCAGGTTTTGCGGGTCGGCAACGAATGCGATTGCTTTTGGCGCGTGAAACTGTTTTTGAGCTATTTGACAAATTAATAGGTTGGAAGCGTCTTTATCTTCTAAAGCAACCACAAGATCCATTTTGTCAATTCGTGCATTCTTGAGCACAGCAGGGTCTGTTCCGTCTCCACAAATTGATAATATGTCATACTCATCCGCAAGTGAGGTACAAAAAGTCTCATTATCATTAATGACGGTTATATTATAATTTTTCAGTTTTAAAGTTTTTGTTAAAAATCTGGTAGTTTGGTGACCACCTATCAACAAGATGTTCATACTGCTTTATCTTCCCCTATGTCAAATAATACTCTTTCAGTCTCATTCATGAACAACAGTGTCGGACATATGACTTCGATATTTAACCTGTCACAAATCGCTTTTTTATAGATATTGTTGATTTTTGTAATAGAACGCCTCAATTTGTAATGGCATGCTGCTATTTGAGAAATCATGATGTTAATATCTTCATCATTAGTCGCTGTGACGAGGATATCCGCACTTTGAATTCCTGCAGCAATGAGTGTAGCCACTTCGGTTGCATCCCCGATTAGCGTAAGTCCGAAAAAGTCCGGTGGAAGATTTTTAAAAGCGTCTTCGTTTAAATCAACTACTGTAACTTTGTAATTGTGATTTGAGGCAACCGATGCCAATCCTGAGCCAATTGATCCGCAACCGATTATAATAATGGAACTTTCCTTTTTCAATAATTTCATGGATATCCCTCTTTCATGCTTATCTTAACATAGGTTATATAAGCACGGTGTTAAGAATCTGAAAGACGTATAAAGATTATATAAGTGTTATATTCTTCTGCATCCTGTTAAAAAGTAATTTATGATCACCTAAAAAATTATAATTTTAAAAGTTATTCTAAAGATATATAATTATATATTGAAAGCCAGATACCATAGCAGGCTGTGGTTATAACAACTTCGGGCTCCAGAGCCTCCGGGCACTCCTTCGGGACGATGAAGAATGCTTTGACTACTGCTTTAGGTTGTCTGCCTCACATATTTTAGGACGTTTGTTTGCAAGGCTTTTTACGTGATATATGTAAATGTTGATCGAAGGCAATGGAGGATAAGTCAGCGAAATATTTTTATTTCTCGAAAATTATAAGTCTCTCTCGAAAGATATGTGATATAATAATTTTTATAATGTTTTGAAATCATCATATAAATTATGAGGTGCAATATGGGCGTCAGTTACAACAAATTGTGGAAATTGCTTATTGACCGCAATATGAGCAAGGCAGATCTGCGAAAAGCACTGGGGGTTGCGGCAAGCACGTTTTCACGGATGAATAAAGGCGAATACATATCTCTCGAGGTACTGGCCAAAATCTGCATTACCTTAGGGTGCAAAATCGACGATGTAATCGAGATTATAAATGACTGAGCTTTGATGACGGAATATCTATTTCGCCTAGAATCATATCAGAAAAACTGTCTGGAGGAACCGCGTGTGAACAGAAAAGAATACAGTGCCGGGATGGTTAAACTTTCATTTTGGTTTTCCGAATTTCGTAAAGTGATTTTGCTTTTGAACTCGGGTAAAACAATGGAGGAAATAAAAAAACTGAATACAGAACAGAATATTTTTTCTGCTCCCACAGCAGCGCGTGCAATTACAGTTTTTAACACGGTTTCTAACCGGGTGAAAAGTTTAGACGGGAGCTTCTATAAGCTGTTTGAAGAAAGTGACATCGCTGCACAGAAAATCATTGCCCTGATTGCATTGATGAATGTTGACAGCCTTTTCTTTGACTTTGTGTACGAGGTATACCGTGAGAAGCTGATTATCGGTGTAAATAGACTTGCCGACAGCGATATTCGAATTTTCTTTCGGGATAAGCAGTTACAGAGCGAGAAGGTGGCAAAATGGACAGATTATACCTTAGCGCGCTTGGGCGCCTGCTATAAAACTTTGCTGATGGAAGCCGGAATTACGGATCATGCTTCCGGTGACCGGGAGCTGTTAAAGCCTGTTTTGGACAAGCGCCTGGAAGACTGCCTGAAAGCAAATGGCATGGGCGTTTATATCAATGCTTTGACGGGGGTAAAATAATGTTGGATTTGGAGGCACGGCTGGATGCCGCAGAACAAAAGATCAGAAATTCTGACTTTCGTCAAAATAAAGGCTTGGGCAATGAGGTTGGATATTATGTGTTTGATTATCCGGCGGATAAAGAACTTGTTGTTCGGGAACGCATTGCGTATATGAAGTCGAAGAACAACAAGCAAAAAGACGGCTATGAATTGGCTGTATATGATCTTTATGATATCATCATTGATATACTGGAACATGAGGGGTTTATGGAACAATGCTTCATGTTTGAAAAGAAGAAAGGCATAGAACGAGTCACAAAAGCGGTTGGGAACTTACTAAGAATTGATGATGATGAGAGTCTGATAGTGAAATACATTCGGGAACACACACCGCAGAACGCCGTTGTATTATTGATCGGTATTGGCAAGTGCTACCCGATTCTGCGTTCTCACAAGATACTGAATAATCTTCATCAAGCCATTGACCGCGTTCCGGTGGTGCTGTTTTATCCCGGAGAATATGACGGGCAGGAGCTTGTCTTATTCTCAAAAATTAAAGACGATAACTATTACAGAGCCTTTCCGCTTGTGGATTAAAGGAGTAAAACAGTATGCTGATAAAGGAAATGTTTTCTAAACCGATTGACAGAGATATAAAGGGTGTTATCAAGGTCGGGCAGGCCGATGATGAAAACATTCGCCAGGAGTTGGAAGAATACGTTGTAACGAAAGAACTGCAAAAACATTTTGCAGACTTCTTTGCCGGCTACAAAAAAGGCATTAACGGGCATACGGATAAGATGGGAGTTTGGATCTCCGGCTTTTTTGGAAGCGGTAAATCTCACTTTTTAAAAATATTGTCCTATCTGCTCGCAAATAAAGAAGTGAACGGTAAAAAAGCCCTTGAATATTTCACTGATAATAATAAGATTACTGATCCTATGGTGCTTGCGGATATGAAACTCGCCGCCGGCATTGCCGATGACACGGATGTTGTTCTGTTTAACATCGACTCCAAAAGTGAAATGGCAGGGAAGCAGTCCAAGGATGCAATCGTATCTGTTTTTCTGAAAGTCTTCAATGAAATGCTGGGCTTCTGCGGTTCCATCCCTGCACTTGCGGATTTGGAACGTAATCTTACGGAGTCCGGGCGTTATGACGAATTCAAGGAGAAGTTCGAAGACAGCTTTGGAAAACCATGGGCAGACTCGCGTCATAAGTTCGATTTTATTCAAGACAGCATTGTTGAAGTGCTGGATGAAATGGGTTATATGAGCGAAGCTGCCGCACGCAACTGGTGTGAGAAAACAACCGAACCCTATAACATCAGCATTGAAGATTTCGCCAAGCTTGTAAAGGAATATATTGACCGCAAGGGCAGCAATCATCATGTTGCATTCCTGGCGGACGAAATCGGTCAGTACATAGGTACTGACTCCAAATTGATGCTGAACCTGCAAACTGTTACCGAGGATTTAGGTACAGCGTGTCGTGGCAAAGCATGGGTAGTTGTTACGAGCCAGCAGGACATTGACGCGATTGCCAAAGATATGGGACTGAGAAGCAATGACTTCTCCAAAATTCAGGGCCGCTTTGATACCCGTTTATCCCTATCCTCTGCCAATGTGGATGAGGTTATCAAAAAAAGAATTCTTGACAAGAAGTCAGTTCCTGCGCAGACTTTAAAACTTTTATATGAACAGAAAGCCACTATTATAAAGAACCTTATCGTTTTCAATGATGGCGTAGAGAAAAAACTGTATTCCGGCGACCGCAACTTTGCTGCCGTTTATCCCTTTGTGCCTTATCAATTCAACCTGCTGGCGAGCGTGCTGACCTCTATCAGAACACATGGCGCTTCCGGTAAGCATCTGTCCGAAGGGGAGCGCTCAATGCTTGCTCTTTTTCAGGAATCAGCAACCGGAATTATGGAAAAAGAAGCCGGTGCGATTGTTCCCTTTCATGTTTTTTATGACGCGCTCCATCAATTTCTGGATCACAGCCACAGCGGTGTTATTATTCGGGCACAGGATAATGACTGTATTAATATGGACCATCAAAAAGACTGCTTTAATGTAAATGTGCTGAAAACATTGTTCATGATTAAGTATGTTAAGGAAATCACCGCAAATATTGACAACATTACAAGTTTGATGATCGATAATATTGATGCCGACCGCATTGCGCTGAAAAAGAGGGTGGAAGAAGCTCTTAAAATTCTTGTGCATCAGACGCTCGTCCAGAAGAACGGCGATGTCTATGTTTTTCTGACTGACGAAGAACAGGAAATCAACCGTGAAATTGAAGGCCAGAATGTCGAAATGGCTGAAGTGATCGGCAAGGTTTCCGAGCTGATTTTTGAAGATATTTACGGTGAAAAGAAATATCGTTATCCTGCATTTAATGGAAGATACAGCTTCACGTTTAATCAGATTGTAGATGACCGTCCCTATAGGGCGAATCAAAACTATGATATTGCTGTCCGTGTGCTGACACCCAATTCGGAGTACGGTGCTGATGAAACTACCCTGCGCATGATGTCCGGCCAGGGCAAAGAAGTGCTGATTGTGCTGCCGGATGATTCTTCCTTTTTGGAAGAACTGAGAAGCGCATTGAAAATCGAAAAATATCTGCGCCTGACTACCACCGGTACGCTTACAAAATTTGAGCAGATCAAAGAAGCTAAGGGCACAGAAATGCGGGAACGCAGCGGTAATGCCAAATTATTTCTTGTGGAAGCTATGAAAAATGCCGATATCTATGTGAACGGGGACCAGGTTCCTATTGGCTCCAAAGATGCAGCGGTCAGAATCAATGACGCTCTGAACCGCTTAGTCACCGCGGTATATCACAAACTGACCTATATTGATGCGGCAATGGGAGAAGCGAACATTCGGGCATTATTTAAGGCTTCAAATCAACAACCACTGACAGCGGGGGGTGAAATGGAACCGAATGTTCATGCCCTGAACGATATGCTGAACTTTATTGCTTCCAATTCCGGTGTGCATATGAAAACATCCATGAAGAGTTTGATGGATCGTTTTATGAAGGCTCCTTACGGTTTTGTGGAGGACGATGTGGAGTGGCTGGTTGCCAGGCTGTTTAAAAAGGGCGAGATCTCCTTCACGGTTAATGGCAGCAGTGTCACATTGCTCAACAAGAGTGACGATGAAATTATCCGCTATATTACAAAGAAAGAGTTTGTCGAAAAGCTTCTTACTGAGCGCCGTGAAAAAGCAAATGACAATCAGAAGAAGTCTGTGTGCGAGGTTATGAAGGAAATGTTCGGCGTTTCTATTGTGAATGACGATGATGATGTCATGATGCAAAAATTTCAGATGCACAGCAGAAATCTGCTGAATGAACTGGAAAAGTGTGAAATCATGTATCAAAATAAAACATTTCCGGGGAAAAGGGTTGTTGCATCTGGAAAATCCCTGCTGCGTGCCGTGGTGCAGATGCAATCTTCATCAGAATTTTTTGCGAAAGTTCATCCCAACCGGGATACTTATCTTAATTTTGCGGAAGATTTTGAGCCGGTCAGAGCTTTTTTTAATGGGGAGCAAAAGTCCATCTTCGAAAATGCATTAAGATTGATAAGCATATATGATGAAAGTAAAACATTCATTGTAAATGAAAGAATAGAATCATTGGTTGCAGAAATTAAATTAATTTTGCACAGGGAAGAGCCGTATTCGGAAATTCCAAAGCTGCCGGAATTGCTTGACCATTTCAGGAACGATTACAATTTAATTCTTCAGAATATTGCACGGCCGATGCGAGAAGAAGCCGCACAGGCGCGGTTACGGGTATTCGAAGAGTTAAAGGGGAAGCGCTGCGAGAATTTACTGTCTGACCGTTATGTAAAGTTGTTCGGAGAACTGATTGATAAGATCAGTTCCTGCAACAATGTGGCAAGACTGCAAAGTATTCGTGTGGAGATTGATGCCCTGAAGCTTCGTCTGCTGAATGAAATTTCAGCCAAAGAGCAGGAACTGATTGAAACGGAAAAGCCGGAACAGAAGCCCGAAGGAGGCAATCCTCCGCCTGCACAGCCTGCTCCAAAGCTGAAGAGGAAGAAAAATATCAGCATCAAAAGCATGGGATTTTCCACATCCTGGCAGATTGAAACGCCGCAGGATGCTGACATGTATACGACCGCTTTAAAAAATCAGATTCTGAAACAGTTAGAGAAAGACACGATTATCAATATCGAATTATAAAGGGGCAGCTCTACATGAACAAAACCGCAGTGAAAAACTTTGCGATATGGGCAAGGAACAGGCTGATTTCAGATATTACCTATAAATCGGGCTTGCTGGGCATCTCGGAAAAAGAAGTTAAAGTTCCTTTACCACAATCCACAGAAGATATCCAGTTCTTTGACATTGGCATGAAGGACCCGTATGCAATATCCGGGGCAGAAATAGACCAGCGCAGAAAACTGGTTGAGACGATTGAGCGAAAAGCAAAGCAGTCCGACTATCAGGCCGCTTATAAAGCGGTGGTGGAGGAAGTCGCCTACACTTGGTTCAACCGCCTGATTGCGGTGCGTTTTATGGAAGTCAACGATTATCTGCCGTCACGCATCCGTGTGCTCTCCTCCGAAAGCGCCAATAAAGACGAGCCGGATTTGGTTACTGCTCCTTTTGATTCCGATCTTGATTTTTCAGCCGACGAGAAGGAACGTATTATGCAGCTGACACGTGACAATCAATTGGATGAGCTGTTTCGCATACTGTTTATTAAACAATGCAATGCCCTGAACGCCATTCTGCCGAATCTGTTTGAAAAAACCAGCGATTACACCGAGCTGCTGCTGAACGTGGCATTTACAGACAAGGGCGGCGTGGTGTATCATCTGGTGCATGATATTGAGACAGACGACTTCAAGGATGCTGAGCAGATTATTGGCTGGATGTACCAATATTACAATGAGGAGCGTAAAAACGAAGTTATCAATATCTATAAAGGTACGGTCAGAAAAGAGGACATCCCTGCGGCAACCCAATTATTTACCACTGACTGGGTAGTGCGCTATATGGTGGATAATTCCTTGGGCAGGTATTGGATTGAACGCAACCCGCAAAGCGGGCTGAGAGAAAAGCTGGAGTTCTTTGTTGCGCCCAAAGAGGGTGATATTCCCTATGTGAGCGAAAAGATTGAGCCAAAGGATATGACGTTCTTTGATCCCTGCATGGGCAGCGGTCATATTCTGGTGTATGCATTTGATGTGTTGATGGAAATTTACCGTGAATGCGGTTACTCCGACCGTGATGCGGCAGTCTGCATTTTGCGGGATAATCTTTATGGCTTGGATATTGATGACCGAGCCCTTCAGCTTGCATATTTTGCGGTTATGATGAAGGCCAGAAGCTACAACAGGCGTATTCTCACAATGGGGGTTTCACCCAATCTATGTGCCATTCAGGAAAGCAACAGCATTGCCAGGTTCGTTTGCGATGGTGTGACTACTGTCGGCGGGCAGAACGAAATCGGCGAATATTTGATTCAGAAGTATCGCCATGCAAAGGAAATCGGTTCTTTGCAGACTGTTGATGCGAAGGATTATGTTTCTTTCAAAGATTATTTAAAAACTTGTCAGGACGAAGAGCAGATAAGTATTGCGTCTGCACAATGGGATTCAGAGGTTCGTCCCCTAATGCGAAAACTGGCCGATCAGGCAATGATCATGTCGCGAAAATACACGGTTGTTTGTACCAATCCGCCCTATATGAATAAGCTGGAAAGTCATTTAAAGGAATTCGTAACAACAGAATACAAACCTTACAGCGGCGACCTTTTCAGTGTGTTTATGTACCGAAATTTCGATTACTGCCGAACAGACGGGTATTCTGCATTTATGGCGCCGTTTGTCTGGATGTTTATTAAAACTTATCAAAATCTGCGTGAGTATATTATTCGCAGCAAGTCCATCACGACTTTAGTGCAGATGGAGTATTCCGCTTTTGAAGAAGCAACTGTACCTATCTGTTCTTTTGTCCTGAAAAATGCAAAGAGCAGTCAGAACGGCATGTATATTAAGCTGTCTGAATTCAAGGGCGGCATGGAGATTCAGAAGCAAAGAGTTTTGGCCGCTCTTGCAGACAAGGAATGTAAATATTTGTATTCCACCAATGAAGAAAATTTTTCGAAAATTCCGGGTGCACCGATTGCTTACTGGGTGAGTGAAAGTTTTATTGATACATTTGAAAATATAACTGTCTTTGACTGTGCAACTGTCACGAATGGTATGTTTACTTGTGATAATAAACGATTCCTTAGATTATGGCATGAGATAAGCAGTCAGGACACATTATTCAATTGTACCAGCAAACAGGAATGCGAAGAAAGCCGCTCAAAATGGTATCCGTATAACAAGGGGGGCAACTTCAGGCGTTGGTACGGAAATCATGAATATGTTATCAATTTCAGGAATTTTGGAAAAGAAATATCAGATTATCGTGTGGAAAGCGGGCAGTCCGCAAGTTTTCCGGGGCAGAATTATTATTTCAATGAGAGCATCTCCTGGTCATTGGTAAGTTCATCGAAGTTTGGGGTTCGATATTACCCGGCAGGATTTGTTTTTGATATTGCCGGTTCGTCGGTTTTTCCGGTTGATAAAGATAACACTTTATATCTGCTTGGGTTGTTGGCAAGCGAAGTGTCTTTTTATGCTTTGGGTATCATGAACCCAACAATAAATTATCAGGCAGGTGATATTAGAAATATACCGGTGAAGTTTTCTGATGCTGACAAGCCATATGTTGATCAGCTTGTAAAACAGAATATCGAAATATCAAAAACGGATTGGGACAGTTTTGAGACTTCATGGAATTTCACAAAGCATCCGCTGCTGACTTATCGGCCAAACGATGAGCTTGCAGTGCACCCAGACAGCTGTGACGCACAAGGCGGCATAGCCGGCCACTCCCGTGGCAGAATTGAAGATGCTTTTTCACTTTGGCAGGAAGCTTGTGAAGAAAGCTTCCATGCCCTGAAGAAAAACGAAGAAGAACTGAACCGTATTTTCATTGAAATATACGGCTTGCAGGGCAAATTGAAACCACTGGTTGAGGATAAGGACGTCACGATCCGCAAAGCGGATTTGGGGCGTGATATCCGCAGTTTTATTTCCTATGCCGTCGGCTGCATGTTCGGGCGCTATTCCCTTGATGTGGACGGCCTTGCCTTTGCAGGCGGTAAATGGGATGAACGCATCCTGGATGCAGGCCAATATCAAACTTATATTCCGGACAAAGACAACGTGCTGCCAATCACCGACGAGGAATATTTTAAGGACGACATTGTCGGCCGTTTTGTGGAGTTTGTGAAGACGGTTTACGGCGTGGAAGCACTGGAGGAAAACCTTGATTTTATCGCGAAGGCGCTGGGCGGCAGGGGGAATTCCTCACGTGGAATCATCCGCGGCTATTTCCTCAGGGATTTTTATAAAGACCATGTAAAAACCTATCAAAAGCGCCCGGTCTACTGGCTGTTTGACAGTGGAAAAGAGGATGGCTTTAAGGCGCTTATTTATATGCACCGCTATGATGAAAATACCATCGGCAACCTGCGCATTGACTATCTACACCGCATGCAGCGTGTTTACGAAAGCGAAATTGCCCGTATGAAGGAAACAATTGAGAACAGCGCCAACGCCCGTGAAGTGGCAGCGGCAGAGAAACGCAAAGAAACACTGACGAAGCAGCTTAAAGAGACAAAGGATTATGACGAAAAGATCGCCCACCTTGCCCTTGCTCGTATTGCAATTGATCTGAATGACGGCGTAAAAGTCAACTACGAAAAAGTGCAAACCGGCGCCGACGGCAAAAAACTCGAGGTGCTGGCGAAGATCTGATTAAGGAGGGATGCCGCAATGCCCGAACTTAACTTAAAGCAAATAACTGACAAGCTGAATGCCGAGTTCTGCGTGGGTACCCGCAAACTGGTGTTCTGGTACGACGATAAAGCGGAGTTTGCCGATGATATTGATACTTTGGAACTAGTCGGTGCCAAGGTCCATCACTTGGAGCCGGATAACCAGTTTTACACGAAATATTTTTTGGAGCGGGTCGATCGGGTCACCAGTTATCTAATCTATGCACCGTTTCCGAAGCCTCCCGTTCAGGAGAACCATTTGGAGGATACGCTGCTTTATTCCAAGCAGTTCTTTGCCACTCGAGTATCAATGATTGCCGGGGATCTTGGCATCGATGAAAAGTACAGGCCTGTCATTCAAAAATACATCAAATTCTTCGGGGCCAGGGACAGAACACAGAAGTTCTACGATCTGGAGATTGAGAACTTCACCAGGGAAAGCATTGAAGTCGCCCTTATGAGTGTTGTCTGCAAGGCCCGCGCGGCCTCTTTTGATGAAGTGCTGCGCGTGATCCTGACAGATGATGGCTTTGAGGATAACAGGTTCCTTACTGAGTTCGAAAAGTATGATTTGCTCCCTGCGTTCTGGCGGCTCTGCGAAGAACAGTTCGGTTATACCGACGGGAAGCCTACCCTTGAAAAACTTGTGGTAACGATGTTTGTCACCTATACGGGGAGGTATCTGCACGGCGAACTGCCGCAGGCTTGGCGAAGCTTTGCGTCCTGCAAGCCCGGTAATATCATTGCATTTATGGATAACCTGATGAACAGTGCTCTCTACCGCGAGCGGTATGATGAAATCTCCGGCACTATTGCGTCCGCCCTTAAAGTTGAAACCGCTCTGGAAAGCTATGCACCGGAAAGTATGAAGGATTGTGATACCTTTGCGGTTCTTGACCGCTTTATTATGCGCTGGATTACGGATCGTCTGCTGAATGAGGATACTGGCGCAAAACTGGAAAACCTTAATATTCCCGCGGTTTGTGAGCATCGCTGTAAAAAGCATTTTGGTACACAGTTTTATACGGAATACCAAATGCTGCGACATGCGAATTCTGTTACCTTTGCTGCCAGTTACCATTGCCCAGATGATTTTAAGAAAATTGTTGAGCAATATCGTTCCGATTGCTTGATTGATATGCATTACAGAATGTTCTATTACTATTTTGACCAGCTTGCGGATACTGCTGAATATGAAAAATTGCGGGATCTGGTCGAAAATATCTATACAAATGAGTATCTGAGCAAGATAATGCCAAAGTGGAGTGCTGCAATTACCTCTGATGATACGATGACAGTGCTGCCTTTGCAGCGGAATTTCTTCAATAGTTTTATTCGCAGCAACAAGGATAAAGTGGTTGTCATCATTTCGGATGCCCTTCGCTATGAAACCGGTCGTTCGTTATGGAAAAAATTGCAGGATGATGCCAATTGCACAGCAAAGCTGGATGCCATGTTGAGCATTCTTCCTTCCTATACACGTCTTGGTATGGCGGCTCTGCTACCGCACAAAACACTGGAAATGACCGACGATTACAAAGTGCTTGTGGATGGTATGATGTGCGATGATCTGAAACAGCGAGAAACTGTATTACAGAGTTATATTCCGAACAGCCGCTGTTTGCAGTTCGATGATATAAAAACGATGAAACGGGAAGAACTTCGTCAGGTAATTACCGGCATGGAAGTGGTCTATGTTTACCACAACCAGATTGATGCCCGGGGTGATAAACAAAATACCGAAAACGAAGTATTTACAGCCTGTGCAGAGGCAATTGAAGAAATCTACGCGTTGATTAAGAGGCTTTCTGTCAGCGCCAATACCTATCATTTTATCGTCACGGCAGATCATGGATTCATTTATAAGCGCGACAAGCTTAATGAGAGTGATAAGATTAGCGGGGCATCCGGTAAGGGCGCATTCGTTAACCGCCGGTTCATCGTGTCTGATTCTGCTGTTGAAGACGATGGCGTTGCCTCTGCTTCGATGGGATGGGTTTTGGGTAACGATGACAGCAAGGCAGTATCCTTTCCGATAAGTTCCAATGTGTTCAAAGTGCCAGGCGGCGGGCAAAACTACGTTCATGGCGGTTCTTCCCCGCAGGAAATGATCGTTCCTGTAATTCATGTTCGAACGGAGAAATATCATGCCGAGACAAAACCGGCCAGGATTGCGCTGGTCAGCATGGTACAGAAAATAACGAACCTGATTGCTTCCCTTGATTTTATCCAGTCGGAGCCGGTCAGCGATGTTGTGAAGGCTGCCGGTTACAAGCTGTTCTTTATCTCTGAGGATAATGAAAAGATCTCCAACGAATGTATCTATGTTGCTGATAAAAAGGACATTGAGCCGCAAAAGAGAATCTTTCGTCTGCGGTTCAGCTTCAAGAATAAGCAATATGATCATTCTAAGAAGTATTATCTTGTGGCTTATGATGAAAAGAATGATTTTGAGGCTCTTCGTCATGGCGTGATTATGGATATAGCTTTTGAAAATGACTTCGGGTTTAACGTATAAGGCGGTATTAATATGAGTGAATTTGGGTTTGACCGGACAGAGGTATCTGTGTGAGTATGCGGTACAGCATAAAAATAATGCATAAGGCAGGTAGTAATTAACTATGCCCTTTGAAATCGTACGGAATGACATAACCAGGATGTCTGTGGATGCAATCGTCAATGCGGCGAACAGCCAGCTGCTGCCCGGCGGGGGCGTATGCGGCGCAATTTTTCATGCTGCCGGAGCGAATGAATTGCAGGCGGAATGCGGCAAAATTGGCCGCTGCAATGTGGGCGGGGCCGTCGTCACCAAGGGATACGCACTGCCTGCCAAATATATTATCCATGCGGTCGGCCCAATCTGGCGCGGCGGCGGTGCAGGGGAATCCGTGCTGCTGCATAACTGTTATATCAACGCGCTGTCCCTTGCGGCAGAGTATAAATGCAGCTCCATTGCGTTCCCTTTGATTTCCTCCGGTATCTACGGCTACCCGAAGGACCGTGCGCTGCAGGTCGCCGTTGCCGCTATCAGCGAATTTCTGCTGACCCGCGAAATGCAGGTGTATCTTGTGGTGTTCGATAAAACGGCTTTTGTGCTGAGTGAAAAGCTGTTCTCTGCCATCGAGCGCTTCATTGATGACAACTATGCGGGCGGGCATCTCGTCAGCCGCTCCGGCCATGAACATAAGTCGTTTACACGGCAGCTTTTTGAACAGACGAATTCGCATGGGGACGCTTCTTCTTCCATTCCCATAGCGGAAGCGCTCGCATCGGTATCAGCAGGCAAGCGCAGTCTTTCGGATGTTGTGGGCCATTTGGACGAATCATTTTCCCGGATGCTCCTGCGGCTTATTGACGAAAAAGGTATAACCGATGTGGAAACCTATAAACGTGCCAACATCGACCGCAAACTATTCAGCAAGATCCGCAATGGCAAGGGCTACAACCCGAGCAAGCCAACAGCGATTGCATTTGCCATCGCTCTGCAGCTGAATCTGGACGAAACGAAAGACCTGCTCGGCAAGGCGGGGTATACCCTTTCCCACAGCAACAAATTTGATGTGATTATTGAGTATTTCATCGAAGAGGGAAACTATAATATATTTGAGATTAACGAGGCTCTGTTTGCTTTTGACCAGACATTGCTGGGAGCGTAAGAAATATGAAATACATATTTGTCGCTTTCCGTGCGACCATTTGTATCACAAAAAAGGATATCCTTTAATCACAAGAAAACGATTGGAGGATATTTTTATGAAGACAAATCTTACAGAGCTGGTTTTTATCCTTGACCGCAGCGGTTCCATGGATGGCTTGGAAAGCGACACCATCGGCGGCTACAATTCCATGCTGGCGAAGCAAAAGGCTGAGCCGGGTGAAGCGGTGGTTACCACAGTATTGTTCGATGATAAGTACGAACTGCTCCACGACCGTATTAACATCAAAGGGATTGCCCCCATCACCGAGAAAGAATATTATGTCTGCGGCACCACCGCGTTGCTTGATGCAGTGGGGAAGACGATACAGAAAATCGACAATGCGCAAAAGCACACCGGGGAAGAACTTCGCGCCGACAAGGTGCTGTTTGTGATTATCACAGACGGTATGGAAAACGCAAGCAAAGAGTACACTTACGGCAAAATCAAGGCAATGATTGAGCATCAAAAGGAATGCTGCGGTTGGGAGTTTATCTTTCTGGGTGCCAACATTGACGCTGTCGCCACCGCCTCACGTTTCGGTATCGATGAGGACCGTGCCGCCAATTACCACGCCGACAGCGCCGGAACGCAGCTCAATTATGAGGCAGTGTCCTGTGCAGTCAGTGAGCTGCGCGCCTCCAGGTCGATCAGCTCCAAGTGGAAGGAATCCATTGATGCGGATTTTCAGGGCAGAGATCAGCGAAATCCTCGTTGATTGAAAGCTGAACAATTTAGCGCATGATCACAATGTTATGGGATACTGAATACTTTGCTTCAGAAGGTACCGGCTCATCGCCGCTTTGCAGGGGCGGGAATGTATTCATAAAGTTAGTATTACGTGCAGTATCACTAAAAAAGTGATACAATGAAAGCTGCCTTGAAAAAGGCGGCTTTGTTGTTTTTGTGGCTGTATTTTTTCGGGGATGCGCTCAAGGAATCAATTCAGACACGTATATCGGCTTTGCAGCAGGGAAAATTAGGTCTTAGAAAAATCGAACACATCCGTGCAATCGGAATGCCGGAAAACAGATACGAAATGATACTGTAAGCGGAACGTAAAAACTGTGGCAGAAGGGATGATAAAGATGAAAAAATTCACGAGGCTGTCGAGCAGATTACAGGGCCTGACTAATGCCATTGCCCGTTATCCCATGACAGCGGGGTTCCTTCTGGCCGCAGCAATTATAGTTGCCGTATCAATTAATACAGAAAAGCAGTATGCGAAGCAGCTTTTTACCTGTGCGGTTGGTGCTGTTTTGTGTGCGGCGCTTCAGGCGGCCCATGAACGCTTTTTCTCGAAACCGTCCGCCCGATTTATTTTGATGGGCTGCGGCGCTGCCCTGACGTTGGGGTACTACCTAATCATCAGAACGGCCCCGGAACTCAGCGTGGAAATCAGCATACGGACATCGGTCGCGCTGCTGGCGTTGGTTTTTGCATTCATCTGGGTTCCTGTTATTCGAAGCAGGACCAGTTTTAACGAGAGTTTTATGGCCGTGTTCAAGTCCCTCTTCCACTCTCTATTCTACTCCGCTGTTCTCTTTGGCGGGTGCAGCCTCATTATCGTTGCGATTGACCGGCTGATCGTCCGTATGAGCGAAAAAGCTTATCCGCACACGGCGAACCTGGTCTTTGTGCTGTTCGCGCCTGTATTTTTTCTTTCTTTGATTCCGGTATATCCGGGGAAAAAAGACAAAAATGCGAGCCTGGAGAAAATCGGCGAGCAGAATGATGCGGTCAACAAAGCGGCATTTTGCCCTAAATTTCTGGAAGTTCTTATTTCATACATCGTTATCCCCCTGACGGCGGCATTTACGGTCATTCTCCTGCTCTATATTGTGCTGAACATCAGAGCGGAGTTCTGGACCAATAACCTTTTGGAGCCCATGCTGGTCTCCTATGGGATTACAGTCATTCTGGTTTACATCCTGTCAAGCAGGCTGGAAAACAAATTTGCCGCTCTGTTCCGCCTGATTTTTCCAAAGGTGCTTATTCCTATCGTGTTGTTCCAGATTGTATCCTCAATCATCAGCCTGAGGGATACGGGAGTCACCCATACCCGCTATTTTGTTATCCTGTTTGGCGTTTTCGCCGTTTCCTCCGGCGTAGTGATGAGCACAGTCCCTGTGCGAAAAAACGGCATCATAGCCGCAATGCTTATTGCGTTTTCGGTCGTATCCATTATTCCCCCTGTTGACGCTTTCACGGCCAGCCGCCTCAGCCAGGAAAATATGCTGAAAACCGTACTGATACAAAACGGAATGTTAAAAAATAACACCATAACGCCGAACGGTTCCATTTCCGACAAGGATAAAGAAAGGATCGTTTTATCCGCCGAATATCTGGAAAGAATGGGGTATATTCGCCAAATCACGTGGCTGCCGAACGGTTTTGATGTTTACAGGGATTTTTACAATACGTTTGGTTTCCATGAATATGAACTGCCGGAAAAAGTCAACAGGTCAGTCAATGTTTCTATGAATTCGGAAACGCCGATTGACATTGCGGGATACGACACTCTTTCGCATGCTTTTATAAATTCCGATGAAAGCGGAAAAACAAAGATCTGCAATATTGAAAAATCGGGGAAAATCTACACCATTGCAAAAGAGAAAACAGGCGAGCAGTACAATATCGTTTTGACGGACGATAATAATCAGGAAATGATTCGCTTTAACACGGGTGAAATCTTTTCCAGATACCAGAACTATGCTGTGGAAAAGTCGGAATTATCCAATGAAGAGGCCTCTTTCTCAATCGAAAACGACAGGGCGAGAATGGCCTTTGTGGTACAGAATGCAAATATTGACGCTTCACTGAATCAGATGCATTATTATGCCGATCTTTACCTTATGGTCGCGATCAAGTGAATGCGGCGGCCGGGTATTTAACGGGAACCTGTGCAAGGCAGAGGAATGACACGGATGGCGGCAAAAGTTATCCGGAGGAGCGATAAAATTCTGTCGGAAGGAGATTCAACTTGGAAACAACGATAAAATTTACCGGCAAAGCAGATGTCTACGTTCAGTATCGTCCCGGCTATCCGAAAGAGTACATCAGCTATCTGATTTCGCACAACAATCTTACATCAGAGAAAACCGTTGCAGATATCGGTTCCGGTACAGGCATTCTGACCCGGCAATTGCTTGAGAAAAAATTGAAGGTAATTGCTGTTGAGCCGAATGATGATATGAGGACTGCTGCGGAACAGGCACTGAAGAATTATCCCGATTTTATTTCAATGAATGGTACTGCCGAAAATACAGGTATTAAAGATAACAGCGTCGATTTAATTACGGTTGCGCAGGCCTTTCACTGGTTCGATAAAATAAAATTCAAACTTGAGTGCATGCGAATATTAAAGCCGGACTCTACGGTAGCGCTTGTCTGGAACAGCAGAGATCTTTCAAGCGAATTGATGGCCGAGAACGCGGCAATATGCAGAAAACTTTGTCCTTCCTTCAAGGGCTTTAGCGGGGGAATGAAAGAGACCTCCGAAATATACAGGCAATTTTTCCGTGATGGAAAATATGAATCCGATACGTTTCAAAATGATTTGGAGTATGATTTAGACAGCTTTGTAGGGCGAAATTTATCAGCTTCTTATGCCCCGAAGAACGCAGACCCAAATTATAAGGAATTTGTTGAAGCAATCGCTGAACTTTTTAAAAAGTACAGTAAGGACAACAGAATTATTTTGCCGAATACAACTCGGAGTTACATGGGAAAGGTGTAGACAGGATTTTTCTTCTAAAAGCAGCACAAAAAAATCAGGGCAAAAGTAAATCAGACCATTGGCCGGTGCGGGGGTTGCTCCCCGTACCGGCCGTTTTGCATCACGGCCTCCCCTTATCTGTACTGGGGGCTGAAGATTGGTGGATGCTTAAAATATTGCGAATCAGGTGTTTATACAGTGAAAATATGGAAATAATTTAAGTGGGTGATGTTATGCCTGATTTATTTAAAAAGAATAAGCCGAAAGACAGCGCAGCCAGTCAGGCCACAAATCCGTTGGATGGAAAGGGTCTGAATCGGTCCCTGAATGATAATATAGCTTTGTTCAAAAATATTTTTCAAGATGACGAAACAGTGATTTTCAGGGAGTTTCAAAATAAACGGTTAAAAGCCGCGAAGTGCTGCATTATTTATGTTGACGGAATGGTAAATACAGAGGTCATTAACGAGAACATCATTCAGCCTGTTCTTCGCAGTGACTTGTCGGAAGATATTGAAAGCCACGATTTGCTGGAAGAACTAAAAAGCAAGGTTATTGTTTCAAACGATGTGACTTTGGAAGCTGAAATCAACAAAATAGCGAAATGTGTTGTTTATGGGGATACGCTTTTTTTATTGGAAGGATATGACAGAGCGTTAATTATAAATTCAAAAGGCTGGCAGACAAGGTCAATCAGTGAGCCGGAGTGTGCAAAAGTTATTCGCGGGCCGAGGGAAGGCTTTACGGAATCAATTACTGTAAATTTGTCTTTGGTGCGGCGTAAAATAAAAGACCCCGATTTAAAATTCAAGGTCAAGGAAATTGGGGAAAGAACGCATACAAAGACTTGTATCTGTTACATGAAAAGTCTGGCTTCGGATGCTGTCCTGAGCGAATTAGAGCAGCGTCTGAATCAAATAAATATTGATGGGATTATCGATTCCGGGTACGTCCAGGAACTGATCAAAGATGCGCCCTATTCTCCTTTTGAGACGGTGGGCTCAAGCGAAAGGCCCGACGTCATTGCGGCAAAGCTTTTAGAGGGCAGAATAGCCCTGTTTGTTGATGGAAGCCCCTTTGTGCTGACAGTTCCGTATGTGGTCGTCGAGAATTTCCAATCTAATGAGGACTACTATAATAACTACATTTTTGCGACTATGAATCGCCTGATCCGAGGCTTTACGGCAGTAACCTCCATTGCGATTCCGGCGGTGTTCCTGTCAATTGTCACTTACCACCAGGAAATGCTGCCCACCCCCTTGCTGCTGAGCTTTTCTGCTTCAAGGCAGGGCGTCCCCATTCCGACCACAGTATCCTTGTTTCTTATGCTTTTTGTATTTGATATTTTACGCGAGGTTGGCACCAGAATGCCGGCCCCGATCGGTCAGGCAGTTAATATTGTTGGCGCGCTTGTGTTGGGTCAAGCTGCTGTAGAAGCAAAATTGGTGAGCGCCCCAGTTGTTATTATTACTGCTCTGACAGGAATTATGACATTAATCAATATGAATTTTATCAGTGCCACTATTCTTTTTCGCAATTTTTTATTGCTGGGAGCTTCGTTTTTGGGAATTTATGGATTTTCAATGTGCATCATTGTTATGTATCTTCATTTAATGAGCATACGTTCCTTTGGCGTGCCTTATATGATGAATGTTACGAAAGGTAAAAACCATGACGGACAGGATGCATGGATTCGTGCGCCGTGGTGGACAATGACTTTAAGACCTAAAATTATTGCAGCGAAAAACCTGGTCAGGCAGTCATCGCCCAAGAGCAAGGGGAAATAGCCTGTATGAAAAAGATCAAAATTGCCTTGCTGATATTAATAATTTTGATAAATTCAGTATCCATTACAGGCTGCTGGAATTATAGGGAAATCGATCAGTTTTTGATTGTAACGGGGATAGCCGTAGATAAAGGGATAAACGATCATTATAAAGTAACTGCTGAAACTGCCCTGATCAGCGGGGGGAAAGATTCGAAAACAACGTCAAAAACGATTGCGGCGGAAGGGAGAACCCTGTTTGACGCAGTAAGAAACATGATATCCTTGTCCGGAAAAAGACTTTATTGGAGCCATTCAAAAGTTATTATTCTGAGTAAGGAGATTGCAAGCGAAGGGATAACCAAAGTCATTGATTGGTACACCCGTGACTCCGAGGCAAGGGAGGATGTTTACCTTTTGGTTTCAAAAGAAGCGACTGCTGAAGAAATATTTGATCCGGAAGGGACTACAGAGGATATCAAATCGTTTATATTAAGTCAAATGATAAAAAATCAAGTGAGTTTGAGCAAAGCCCCTGTAATTGATATTCTTCAGTATGGTATTAATTCACAGGTGAAAGGAATATCGACAGTAATTCCGGCTGTGAGTTTAATCAGAATGAATGATAAAACGGTGATTCAGGTTATGGGGAGTGCAGTGATTAAGGACGATAAAATGGTAGGTTTTCTAAATGGTGACGAGACAAAAGACTTGAGTTTTATTAGAGACGAAGTAAGAGGAGGAGTGTTAACGGAAGAAATGCAAACGGACAACGGACCCGCACCGGCTTCTCTTGAAATATTTAAGAATCAAACAAAAGTTATGCCTGTTGTAAACGGCAAGGATATAAGAATAGATTTAAATATAGAAACAACAGTTGCCATTGATGAAATTGATGGCGTGGAAAATCTGATCAGTGAGGAACAACGAACGAAACTGGAACAAAGTACTGAGAACACATTAAAAAAACAAATTCAGGAACTGATTCGGAAAATACAATCGGAATATGGCGCGGATATTTTCGGGTTTGGGGAAGAGTTACGGGAAAATAAAGCGCAGGTGTGGAAAAGTGTGGGAAATAATTGGGAGGATATTTTTAAACATTTAACGGTAAATGTTAAAATGGATGTGCATATCAAAAACAGTGCGGTATTATCCTAGTCTTTTCAGGAAGGTGATTCCAGGCAATGGTTGGGGTTGTAGTTATAGCGTATTCTTTTTTAGCTGTTTATGACTTGGTGCCTTTATTCAAGCAGAAGCTCTGGCATGACTTTTGGGTGAGCGCCGCATTGGGCATTCTTTCATTTACAATTGCTGTATTATTATGCCTGAATGTAAAAATTCCAAGCCCTGAACAACCAGTTCGCGAATGGATTACTTCTATATTCGGAAAGTAGGATGATATCATGCAAAAGGAGCAAATTACCGACAAGGAAGCAATTTGTATCTTGATCGCGTTCATTATTGGAAGCACTCTCATTATCGGCATTGGAGGAGAAGCGAAAAATGACGCATGGGTGGCGGGAATCGTGGGCGTTATTATGGTCGCCCCCATGCTGCTCATATATTCAAGAATGATATCACTGTTTCCGGGAAAAGATTTATTTGATATTCTGATGATAACACTTGGGAAAGTGATGGGCAGAGCCGTTGCCATTTTGTATATTCTGTATTCTTTTCATCTGGGCGCGCTGGTGCTGCGCAATTTCGGCGAATTCATCAATACAGTAGCCATGCCTGAAACACCAATGTTTATTCCCATGCTTAGTATGGGCCTTGTGTGCGTTATCGCTGCCCGGTTGGGAATTGAGGTGGTGGGAAGAACCACTGCGTATTTTCTTCCGCTGATCTTTTTCATTCTGATAGCGGTGCAACTGCTGGCAATACCGCAGCTTCAGCTAAACTATTTGAAACCTGTTTTAGAAAATGATACGCTCTCCATATTGAAAGGCGGGTTTTCTACTTTTTCATTTCCTTATGCCGAAACAGTGTTGTTTATTGGCGTCTTCGGTTCGTTAAAGACAAAAAAGTCACCTTTTAAGGTTTATCTCTGGGGAATTTTGATTTCGACCGTCATTATAATTGTCACTACAATTCGGAATATCGGGGTGCTGGGCCCCATGATTGACCACTTTTATTTTCCGTCTTATGAGGCTGTGAGCAGGATCAGCATCGGTGATTTTTTGGAAAGAATAGAAGTCACCGTGTCTATCGTATTTATATTCGGTGTTTTAATAAAAACGTCTGTCTGCTTATTGGTCACATGTAAAGGGATTGAAAAGGTGTTTAATCTAAAAGATTACAGGTCGGTTGTAATACAGACCGGGCTGTTAATGGTTTATTTTGCTTATATCATTTATGACAATAGCATGGAGATGAAGTACTGGGCTTTTAAAGTTTATTCATATTACGCGTTCCCCGTACAGGTCATTCTGCCCGTTATGGTATGGGGGGTGGCGGAGATTAAGAGGAAAATGACCGGTTCAGCAGGAAAGAAAGCAGGTATTCCCGAATCGACCAATGAATAGAGGTGCCTTGCGCAAAGCGCGGGGCACCTCTGTTTTTTGGAAGCTCTGTCTTAGCGACCCGGCGGTATCCGTTATTATTTTGATAAAAGGTTATTAAGCCGACAGTGGGTATGCTGCTAAAACGATACACTAAATATAATAAGATTTTATTAAACCTTAAGCTTTTACAATACAGCAGTATTAACAATTGATTCGTGGGTTTTATAGCATATCGGCACAGAATAGCTTGTAATATTAAGTTTTTCTTGACACTTTTACAGGCAGAAGTTATTATAAAAATTGATAAAACGTTTTAATCATTGAATAATTAAAGGGCCAATGTCGGGAGGGGACGCTGTGGCTGTAACAATTAAGGATATTGCCAGAATTACCGGATTGTCCACGTCAACTGTTTCACTTGTGCTGAATCATGCGGAATGCCGCATAGCGTCAGCCACACGGGAAAAAGTACTGAAAGCAGCCAAAGAAATGAATTATCGTCCCAACCGTTTGGCAGCCGGACTGGTGACCAGAAAATCAAAGACAATTGGTTTGATTGTGCCGGACATCACCAATGGATTTTTTGCGGAAATTGCGGCAGAGGTGGAGAACGAATGCATGTCGGCGGGCTATAGTGTGATTCTTTGCAACACGAATGACATGCCCGCACAGGATGTGCACTATGTGGATTTGCTGTTGGAAAGTAATATCGATGGCGTCTTGTTTGTCACAGCGGCCAGTTTGGAGAGAAGCGGAGTGGATGAATGCCTGCGTTTGCTGAATGATGCGGATGTTCCCGTGGTATTCATCGACCGTGAATGGTATAGTGAAACGATGGTGAATGTTATTTCAGACAACGAGCAGGGCGGTTATCTTGCCTGTCAGCATTTGCTGGACCTCGGCCACACGCGAATCGGTTACATCTCGGGGCCGATGGGCGTCCAGTCTGCCCAAAGAAGACTGTATGGATATATTCAGGCGCTGCAGGATCGGGGATTGCCCTTTGCTTCCGAGCTGGTGCTCGAAGGCGATTATCACACCGAATCCGGCTATGTGTTGAGTAAGAGGCTGCTGGCACAGGATGTTACCGCCATTATCGCAGGCAATGACATGATGGCGCTCGGCGTGTACAAACAGGTTCGCGAGAAAAAGCTGAAAATTCCGCGGGAAATCTCAGTTGTGGGGTTTGACAACCTGGCGTTTACCGGATTTTTGGAAGTTCCGCTTACAACGGTGGCTCAGCCGACGGGGGAGATGGGTAAAACATCTGCTCAAAAACTGCTGCGAATGCTGGACAGGCAGCCGCAGCAAAGCGCGGTGTTCAGTCCGCAGTTGGTGGTACGCGATTCTACCGCTCCCCCGCGGTCTACTTAATAATCATATGGACAGGAGTTAAAAAGATGAAAAAGATTTTAAATGTTGGTTCCATTAACATGGACCATGTCTATGCAGTGCCTCATTTTGTGCAGCCGGGCGAAACGCTGTCCTCTGTGTCACTAAAGCATTTTCCGGGTGGGAAAGGGCTGAATCAATCAGTGGCGCTGGCACATGCCGGCGGGAATGTGTTTCATGCCGGAAAAACGGGCCCGGATGGGCATGAACTGGTCCAGCAGCTGCTGCACGCAGGTGTGAATATTGAAAACATTGACTGTACCGGAAGTGTTACGGGTCACACTGTTATTCAGGTAACGCCGAAGGGGCAAAATTGCATCCTGCTGTATCCGGGCGCGAACCACGAATTGGGAACCGATTATCTGGACAAAGTATTCGGCAGGTTCGAAAAAGGCGATATTCTGGCACTGCAAAACGAAGTGAACGATATTGCCTATATGATGGAGAGAGCGCATCAGGCGGGCATGGATATT
>JAEWBE010000121.1 GCA_023391275.1 Bacillota bacterium
CTGTGACAGTTGCGCTGCATGGCTTAAATCGTGTGAATTATCAAGGCGGCGGTACAGTGGCTATTCTGGGCGGGGGAACAATCGGCCTGTTTACAATGCAATGGGCAAAAATCTTCGGAGCGAAAAAAGTAGTTGTGTTTGATATCAGCGATGAGCGTTTGGAGCTTGCAAAGAAGCTTGGGGCTGACGAAGGAGTAAACACCCTTGAAGCGGGATTTATGGATAAGGCAAAATTGTTGACCGATGGAAAAGGGTTTGACTATGTTTATGAAACAGCGGGCAATACAATCACGATGAAAATGGCATTTGAGTTAGTAGGCAATAAAGGAAACGTAACCCTGATTGGAACGCCTACGAAGGAAATTTCTTTTAGTGTTCATGAATGGGAAAATTTGAATCGCAAAGAATTCAATTTAACCGGTTCATGGATGTCCTACAGTTCGCCATTCCCAGGCGAAGAATGGGATCTTGCGGCGCATTATTTTAAAACAGGTGCTTTAAAATTTGAGGAAGCTTTAATTTTTAAGAAAATGCCCTTAAGTCAAATTGCGGATGCGTTTCGAATGTACAAAGTGCCCGGGCAAGTAAAAGGTAAAATTTTAATCGACAGTGAATTATAATGTAATTCAGGAAGCGATTGAAATATCGTATTATTATTCCGATTAGTTTTGCGCCGTGATTCAATCATTGATTACACAAACTGTACAAACAAGTCCCCTACATTATGTGCTGGACTGGTCCAATAAAATACCCCCAAACGTAGGATAATAAAACTACGTTTGGGGGTATTTTTGTGTAAGAAAAAAATAATATTCCATATCAGTCAACTGGAAAACGAAAATCTCGAACTATCAGGGCGTGAAATTTCATCAAATTCTGTTACTTGCTTTCATAACCGTTCCAGCCCGGGATTGTGCCGTCAACGTCCCACAAGTCAAGCCATGTGTCGGCACCCGGCCACATAAACACCTGACCCTTGATTAACCGGCAGTTGCGGTCAACACTCTTAAGCGCTTCCAGTTCGCTGAAAGTAAGCGGGTCTTCGGTCGCACATTTCAGATTACTGAGATATTCAGGGCGTTTAACAGAGAATGGAATTGGCACCTGGCCGCGGGCAACCGCCCATTTTACGCAAATTACCGCCGGATGTACACCGTGTGCGGCAGCGATTTCTTTAACAATAGGCTGATTAATATCCGAAAGGTCATCTTCAGTGGTGTCACGCTCCGGGCGGGTAGGGGACCCAATCGGGCAGAAACCCACCGGCTGGATGTTGTGGTCCATGCAGAACTGAAATAGCTGCCCCTGTTGAAAGCACGGATGTAACTCCATTTCGTTGATGGACGGCTGTATTCTTGCATCGCGAAGAATTAACTTCAGCTTCGGAATGGTAACATTGGATGTACCAATGTGCTTTACCAGGCCCATGTCCACCAGAGCTTCCATCGCACGCCATGTTTTCATAAACTCCTCATGAATGTAAGGGCGTGCATTTGGGTTGCGGGAATCAACGTCACAGCCCTGCGGATGGAAATTTGGGAAAGGCCAGTGAACAAGGTAACAATCAAGGTAATCAAGCTGTAAATCCTTCAGGCTCTTTTTGCAGGAGATAATTAGATCTTCCGGTTCGTGCATGTCATTCCACACTTTGGACATCACAAACAGTTCTTCTCTCGGCAGTCCATTGGCAAGGGCTTCATGCAGCACGTTTCCGATTAAATCCTCGTTGCCGTAACAGGCAGCACAGTCAATGAAACGATAACCAATGGAAAGCGCGCCGCGCACAGCGTTTGCGATGTCATCGAGCGCAAAGTGGTCGGAGCCAAAGGTTCCGATACCGACTCCGGGAAGTTTTGCTCCTGTGTTAAGCGTTCTGACGGGAAGCCTGCTTATGTCTACTGCATCGGGATCCATAATGAATTTTGACATAATAGATACTACCTTTCTAACTTTCTAAGTTTAAAATAGATTGCTATCGCTCGCTAATAACTCTGCATGTGTTGAAGATCCCAGTCTGATTTATCGTGAAAAGCCTGATGGCCTTACACCAAGAATAACTGCGGGTTCTCCGCTCTAGTACCCGCATATCACCTTACAAATTTAATGTACAAAACTTTTATATAATTTCAAATAATCCAACGAAGCAAGCTGTGTCTGAATGAAGCCGCAGTTTACTGTATCTGACTTATAATCTCAGCGTGCTTCGACATAGTGGCTTTGAGCTGCACATAAATTTCTAAATAAATTTTAAAATATTTTTGATACGTTGCGTAATTTTCCATGTTAGGAACGTGCTCGCGCTTCATCTGAATCGTCTTTGCTATTGCGTCTTCAAAACTCATGTATACGCCGGTTCCGACACCCGCCAAAATTGCCGCACCCAAGGAGGTAGCATTGTCGGAAGCGGGAACGCGGATTGTTTTTCCTGTTACATCAGCCTTAATCTGCGTCCAAAAGCGGCTATTTGCCGCGCCACCCATGGCGTGCATTACGTCAACGGTGACGCCGGCTTTTTCCGCTGCCTGCAAATTGTGTTCAAGTGCGTATGCAGCGCCCTCCATTAAGGCACGGAAGAAATGCGCGCGGGTTTTATCGTAACTCAACCCGAAGTAAACTCCCTTGGCGTTGGGGTCCCAAATGGGGGAACGCTCACCGCAAAGATAGGGAAGAAAGATGACACCGTCGCTGCCGGCTGGAACGGTTGCAGCCAGATTGTCTAGGAGTTTGAGCTGACTTTCCCGCTCTGCTGCGCAAGAATCTTTTCCGGCTCTCCCAGTTCTTCCGCCAGCCATCGGAGGCTGCCGCCTCCGCCCACTGAACCGCCCTGCAAAAGCCATAAATTCGGTACAACATGAGCGCTTAAAATCAGTGTTTTATCACTGATTGGCCGGTCGATGCAAATACTCATGCCGCCCGCCTGACCGCCCTGCTCCTGCGTCTGCCCGGGGCGAAAAACACCTGCGCCCAGCGTGCCGCAGGCAGCGTCAAGTCCGCCGGCCACAACCGGGATGCCTTCACAAAGGCCGGTTAATCCCGCGGCTTTTGATGTAACTCTGCCGACAATGTCATGGCATTCATAAATTTCTGGAAGTTGGTCCATATTTATTTTCATTGCACGGCACATGTCTTCGTCGTATTTGCGTTTTTCAATATCAAACACATGCAGTCCGTAGCCCTGACACACGTCCTGACTAAGGATGTCGGTCAGCCGATAGGCAATAAAGCTGTTGCTTTGCATAAATTTGTATGTATTTCTGTAAACCTCGGGTTTGTTCTCCTGAAACCACAGAATCTTGGGTGTGGTGTAGGATGGCTGAAAAGGATTGCCGCTCAGTGCAAGAATTTTTTCAGCGCCGATTTCCGCATTGATTCTTTCACAGATTGACTTGGCCCTCGTATCCATCCAGATCGGCGTGTTGTACAGTACGTTGCCGCTTTGGTCGACCGGGATACACGACCATCCCTGGCCGTCAATTCCAATCCCTGCAATGTTGTGAGGGTCAATACCGCCTTTCTCGATGCATTCACGAATGCCTTCACAGATGGCGTGCCACCATTCATTGGGGTCCTGTTCCACCCAGCCGGGGGCGGGATAATAGGTGTGGTAACTCTTTGCACAATCGCTCACGATACGCCCGTTCAGTTCAAAAGCCGCAATTTTGCATGCGGAAGTTCCAATATCAATGGCAAGAAGCAAACTTTGCATGAAAATACCTCCCGCTAAGCTAATTTCGTGATTTTTCCGTCAAACATAATTTTCTGTAGGTCGGAGGGATATAAAAATCCGGTTTGTTTGCACATTGCGTTGGCCGAAGAAACTGCGAGTGCAAATTGCAATGCGGTTTCCATTGCATACCCGCGTGCAAGACTCACAGCAAATGCGGCAACCATCGAATCACCGCAGCCAACTGTATTTACTACTTTTACATCAGGCGGATTTCCCTCAAAAACACCTTCATTGCACACCACAATGGCGCCGTGTTTTCCCATGGAAACAACCACATAGGGGATTCCCCCTTCATAAAGTGTTTTTGCGGCGGCAATCACACTCTCTTTGCTGTTTATATCAACGCCGAGCAATGCTTTGATCTCATCTTTGTTGGGCTTGATCATGGTAGGGCAGGCCTTGATTCCCTGCCTCAGATTTTCCCCGCTGGTGTCCAAAATAACCTGCTGGCCATTCTCCTTGGCAAGCCGAATCAATTCTGCGTAAAATTCAGACCCACAGCCGTTTGGTACGCTGCCGGAGAAAACCACAACATTACTGTCACGGATTACCTGCCTGAATTTAGACTGAAAGTCACTTTTATTCTCTTCTGTAACGGTTACACCCGGCTCTAAAAGCTCTGTGCTTTTTCCGTTTTGATCAATGATATTGATGCAGGTACGGCTCTCTCCATTCACATGTATAAAATCACTGCGGATACCGTCTGATTGCAGCATTTCCTCCACATATTGACCGCTGTGTCCGCCGATAAAGCCGGTTGCCAGCACTTTTTCTCCCAGAATGGAGGCGACTCGTGCAACGTTCAGCCCTTTACCGCCCGCCGTGGCATTGCATTCCTTTACGCGGGTTACTTCTCCGGGTTGAAACCGATCTACAAGATACAGCTTATCGACAGCGACATTCAAAGTAACAGTAGTAATCAAAATGACACCTCCAATTAAAGGCCCGCCTTACCATCGCTCCCAAGCACTTTTATTCTGCCGATGACCAGTTCCTTGACCGCTTCACGGGCTGCTGCTCCATATTTTTTCGGGTCAATGGCCTTCGGGTTTTTCGCAAGATAATCCTGAACGGCCTGAGTATAAGCAATTCTCAGTTCCGTCGCAAAATTAACTTTGCACATACCGCGGCAAATGCAATCCTGCACCGCCTCGTTGCTGAGGCCGGAAGCACCATGCAAAACCATAGGAATATCAATCTTCTTGCGGAGAACACTGATTAATTCGGTGTTCAACACCGGCGTTGTGGCGTAAACGCCATGCGCAGTGCCAACCCCGACCGCTAAAGATGAAACGCCGGTCCGATTTACAAACTCAACTGCTTCCTCGGGATCAGTATAACCTGTGCCGCTTGACTCCATATCGTCCTCTTTGCCGCCAACTTTACCAAGTTCGCCCTCAACAGGGATGTTGTTGGGTTTACACGCGTCTACAACGGACTTTGTCAGCGCAATATTTTTTTCCAGCACCTCTTTTGAACCGTCTATCATGATTGAGGTGTAACCGGCGTGCAGCGCCTGCATGGCAAGACCGAAGCTGTCACCATGGTCAAGATGCATGGCAACCGGTACTTTTGCAGTCTTCGCCGCCGCTGAAACATTTGCAAGGTAGAGCTCCAGGCTGGCATAACGAATGGTGCCCGGGGTTGTTTGAATTATCACCGGTGCGTTAAGCTCTTCCGCAGCAGCAATAATTGCCTGAACCATTTCCATATTTTCCGCGTTAAAAGCACCGACGGCATAATTTCCTGCCTGTGCTTTTTTGAGCATACTATCAGTTGTCGTGAGGGGCATGTAAGTTCACTCCTTAATTATTAACTCTTAAGTAATCGTAATTTTGAGCTAAAACGAAACGTTTCTTTCACGATTATGATAAATCATTTTATGGCGGGAGTCAATGATAAATTTTTTTGCAAGTCGAATATTATTCATTCCGAAGTCCGATCAGTACCGATTATTCATTTTGAGAAGACAAGTTCTGCCGCAAAGATATTTCAAGGCTTATTTTTTATATGCACATTCACGCGGATGCCACAATATAAGCCGCCAAAGCTTGTTGTACAAGGCCATTTCCCATATCCGGATGTTCCTTAATGTACCTAATTGTATTGCATGAAACAACCGGTTTTTATGCTGTTTTTATACTGGTTGATACAATCAACTGATTTGAATTATTAAATTTTTAAAAAAATGCTAGCATTTCATCGTTTTCTTTGTTATAATTTATTATGATATTAATGTTACTACATAGTATTATAGTTATATTATATGTATTTATATATATAGTACAAATAATTTAAAGTTAAGGAGAGAATTTTATGAAGACACTTGTTGTCACAAAATCAAAAGAGCTTGAATTACGAGAGGTTCCAATTCCCAAATACTCTTCTAAGCAGGCATTAGTAAAAACTGTCAGCTGTGGTATCTGCAACGGAACGGATGCAAAACTGATCCATCATGCCTTTAAAGGGGTTACAGAAGATATGTACCCACTGATGCTGGGACACGAGGGGATTGGCGAAGTTATTGAGGTCGGCTCAGAAGTAACATCTTTTAAAAAAGGGGATAAGGTTTTTTTGCCGTTTAATGATGCGGACCCGGAATTGTATGGAGATCTGAATTCCGGCTGGGGCGCTTTCAGCGAATATGGCGTCGTTGACGATCCTGCTGCTTACAGCGATGGTTCGGCCCCGGAATGCGCTTATGGCCAGCAAGTCGTGCCTGACTTTATTGACCCCGTTGATGCTTCGATGATCATTACGCTCAGAGAGGTTTTAAGTTCCATCAAACGTTTCGGAATAAAAGAAAACCAAAGTATTGCGGTATTTGGCTGCGGCCCGGTTGGATTGACATTTATTAAATTTTTAAGCCTTTCCGGTGTGCACCCCATTATTGCCTTTGATGTAATAGATGCCAAATTGGAAGATGCCCTGGCAGCAGGCGCCACTTATGTCTTCAATAGTAAAACAGTCGATGTAACCGCTAAAGTTCACGAGATATGCCCTTCCGGCGTGCGATATGTGCTTGATGCAGTAGGTATGACGGCGCTTATCAACCAGGCTATGGAACTGATATGTGATACGGGTAAAATATGCTGCTATGGAATTGCCCCTAAGTGTCAGATGGAACTGGATTGGAGCAAAGCTCCTTATAATTGGCAGTTACAATTTCAGCAATTCCCCTCCAAAATAGAAGAGGGAGAAGCAACGGAACAGATTCTGACATGGCTTAAAGAAGGAAAAATCAATTTAAAAGATTACATATCAGATTATTTTGAATTTGACGATATCTTAAATGCCTTTCAGAAGTTGGAAAGAAGAGAAATTTCGAAAAAAGGTATTGTAAGATATTAAGGTACTGCGGTGTGTCTGAAAAAGAGAAGCTGCGCAAGTATAGTGGTTCCAGCGATGAAGGATAGCCGTTAACGTCAAAACCGACATGGTGCTGCCATGCTGAAGCAGTTCTCTTTTTCTTGGTTTGCTTCATTTCACAAAACCTATACAATTTTTCAAATCCAAAAACATTTGCTTGATTTTTATATTGACAATTGAGGTCGTTCCAGTTATCATCTCAGTGAGATAATTTTAATGAATTGTCGGTATCACAGGGAATTAATTTAGGCGTAAGTGACAATGAAAGCGGTGGTAATGAATGGTTTGAGAGATTTAATTTGTATAGGGAAAAATGCCAAAACACCTCGTGGGGGAGTAATTCCAGCTGTGTCTGAGCTGGACAAAACAGAGGCCTGCGTATAAGCAGTTATGCTTCTTATTATGAAAACAAAATCACGATAATTGGGAGGAACTTATCATGTATTTGGAAGAAATGTTTGGGCTCAAAAATAAAGTGGCAATCGTAACCGGCGGTGGCAGAGGAATCGGACAGGTGGTAGCATGCGGACTTTCGAAAGCGGGAGCCGAAGTTGTCATCCTTAGCCGCTCCGGCGCCGATGAAACGTTGAAGAAGATTGAAGAAGAGGGTGGGAAGGCCTACTGGATTTCCACAGATGTCACCAATGAACAAAGCGTAGACAATGCTTTTGCTGAAATTTTAAAACGTTCGGGCAGTATTGACGTTGTGTTTAATAATGCCGGTATCTGTGTACATACGGACACATTGGAAGATACTATTCCAAGTTTCAGAGAAGTAGTCGATGTTAACCTGACGGGTGAATTTATCGTTGCACGCGCGGCTGGAAGAATTATGATTGAACGTGGTATTCATGGAAGCATTATCAACATGGCATCCATGTCCGGCTCAATTGTCAATATTCCTCAATGGCAGTGTTCCTATAACGCTTCAAAAGCCGGGGTCATTCATATGACTCGTTCTCTGGCTGTAGAGTGGACTCAGTATCATATTCGCGTGAATAGTGTCAGCCCCGGGTATATTGCAACCCCAATGTCGGAGGATACACCGCAGGAACTGAAGGATGCGTGGATGCCGCTGATACCGATGCATCGCTTTGGAAAACCGGAAGAACTCATTCCGGCCATTCTCTATCTGGCATGTGACGCCTCGGGTTATACCTCAGGAAGCGACATCATTGTAGATGGTGCATATACCTGTTTCTAAAATCAACAACATAACTGAAATTTTATGTAAGACTCCTGATATTGAAAAAGGTTCAGAGTGGAAATTTATTTCCATTCTGACCTTCTTCCTAAACATTTTATGGTTCTGAAATTCCGGTGGTTTGCCGGATCTTAAAATCTTTTGTATGGTCCGGGTTATCGCAGGCAGGTGTCATCCTCTGCGATTATACTGGGCAAGGGATCCTTTGTTCTGCCGAAAATGACAGAAAAAAAGCACCCTACTTATGTGGAAAAATATGATATATATATGTATTTATGTATTGATTTAAATAAAATAATTGTGTATCATTCATAGATTCTATTGACTTGCGACAAATAATGAAGTATTATGAAGGTGCTTCCTTGGACAGCAAATTAAAAGCATTTGATCAGTAATAAAAGTAAAAAAGCAAGCATAACCAATATGTATAACCTTCACTTCCGCTCTCTGGCACAGCGCTTCTATCGTCAATTCTGAGGACGTATTCAAAAAAAATTTTCTGCTGTTTTCAGCGATGTTTCATCATCAACTATTTGGATGCTTCTTGTGACGAACTTTACTTTTTTCTTCTGTGACTCCATTTTATGACAACTTTTTGGGTTCTGGTTTCGTCCACCTGTAGTCTACTGACTATACCCGGGGTTGTCATTCTCAGTTTTTACAGACCTTTGGACATTCTTTTCTTAAACAGTCGTTGTCTCATCAACCTCTTGTGTTCAACTGTCAGGTGAATTGTCCCGGCTTTAAATTCTTAAAATATAACTGTGGGCGTTTGATTTTTCTGATTTCCTTTCATGCAAGTTTCTATTTTTCGTCATCTTTAGACCATTTTCTTTATTATTTACAAAATCTCTGCTTAATAATACCTGAAAATATGTTCCCAATATGAATATTTTTGTTCCGAAAATCGCGTTTTTTGGCATTATTTTAATATTTTCTTATAAATTTTCGTATATGCGAAAGATTTATGTTGACAATACACAGTTAACGGTTTACAATTGTCATTATAATATAATGTTACAACATAGTAATGGACAGACACAGATACGAGTTTCAAATCAGGGATGGGCGATACCTTGGCAACCGTCCCTGAGACAGAACTGAACAGTGCATCTCAATCGGACCGTGCAGACTATTGAGCCGGCACAACCAAATCATGCTGAAACTTAGTCCGCCACAATTGACAGAGTGCTCGCAGGCGGCACAATGCGGCATTACATAGAAGCAGGTCGGGGATCCAAGCAATGTCAATGTGGTAGCGCTTAAAAACGGATGTGTTAAAAATTCATATACACATTAAACAAATTAAAGGAGTTAGTATTATGAAGAAAAGCAAGTTATGCGCACTTCTGATTACTGCAGCTATGTTGGCAACAACAGTAGCCGGCTGCGGTGGTCAAGCAACAACAACCGCAGCGTCTACAGCAGACAATGCAGCTTCCGCTGTAACATCAGCTGCTCCCGCATCAACCGCAGCACCGGCGTCAGAAGCTGCGGCAGCAGTTACCGATTACTCGAAGTTTAAAATTGATGTTTCTAAAATACCCAAAGAGAAGTTAAACACAACATTGTATGTTGCAGCTTCTGTACGTGGCCTTGAGAATCCTTATATCGCTACTATCGACGAAGGCGCCAAAATGTTCTGCAAATGGTTGGACAGCATTGGACAGAAGTATCAATACCAGGTGTTGGATTCCGGCGGGGTCAATGATACTGAAATCGATAACATGAAACAATTTGCAGCGAAAGCAAGCGGAAATGCTATTGCTTATGCTGACCCGAATGAATCCGCAATTGCTCCTTCTCTTGCAGAAGCAATGGCAGCCTCCGGCGGATATTTAGGCACAGCTTGGAACAAGCCGGATGATTCTCATGTTACGGATTATAATCCTAACTGGGTAATCCATACATCACCTGATAACGTTGCAAATGGTAAAGCAATTGCTGAAGAGATGTTCAAAGCAATGGGCGGTTCCGGAAAAATCTTTGTTATCCAGGGCTTACTTGGAAACACAGCAAACAACGATCGTTACAAAGGTTTACAGGAAGCTCTTAAAGAAAATCCGAACATCAAAGTAGTACATGACGACACAGGTAACTGGAAGACAGATGAAGCTCTTAAACTTACTGAAACATGGCTGAGCCAGAATCCGGATGTTAAAGGTATTTGGTGTGCCAATGATAACATGGTTTCCGGTGCTCTTCAGGCATTGAACAGCAAGGGATTAAAAGGCAAAGTTTCTGTTGTTGGTATTGATGCAAATACAGATGTCGTTGCTGAAGTTGCAAAGGGCAATGTAACTGCTACAGTTTCTTCCAACGGATACTTACAGGGCGGCTATACTTTGGCTATCTGCTATGCAGCTTGGATTGGTCAAATCGATCCTGCTAAGATGCCGATCGAGTACAGAGAGTTTGCTACCCCGGCTACATTAATTACATCTAAGAATGTTAAAGAATTCCAGGCATACAAACCTGACTTCGACTTTACAGATATCTTCTGGTGCAAAGCCGATAAAAAATAATTGAATCTGAATCCTGCGTTTGAGAAATACATAGGGGTGCTGGCTTCGGCTCAGTTCCCCTATGTAGTTTATGTACAATTGATTGGAGACATGTTATATGGTAAAAGAAAATGTAGCTGCCTTGACCATCGCAGATGAATTTGCTGCAAAAATAAAGGCAGAAAATCAAAAAGACCGATTTATGAAATGGGCACCGCTCCTTGTGTTAATCTGTTTGACCATTGCATTTGCGATTGCAAGAGGAGAGGCATTTGCTTCTTTCAGTAATTTTGTAGCGATATTAAATCAATGGTCGATTCCTCTCTTAGTATCTTTAGGTTTGACCTTTGTTATTATGTTGGGGAGTATTGACTTATCCATCGATGGTACCGTTGGTATGGCCGGATCTATTTTGTCGGTTTTGGTTCTGAACTCCCGTACCGGTATCAACTTAGGTATGTGGGGCGTTGTAATTGCAATCCTGACCAGCGTTCTTGTGGGCTTCCTGGTAGGTATTATTCATGTGAAATTCAAGATACCGTCCTTCATGGTTTCTTTTTGTTTTATGAATATATGCATTGGTATCTCTTTTCTTTCTTATGGCGGAAAACCGGCAGTAATAGAAGATGCTTTTCTGCAGGCTTTAGCAAATGCCTCTTTCCTCAGTATCCCAATCATTACGTGGGTCGCTTTAGTTGTATTGTTAATTTGCTACTATGTTCAGGAGTATACAGCGTTTGGCCGTCATATCTATGCAGTCGGTACAGACGAAACAATTCCTAAAGCAGTTGGTGTTAATGTTAATAAAGTTAAAGTTAAAGTATTTACATTAGCTGGTTTTTGTTTTGGTGTAGCAGGTGCGGTTGGCGCTATCCGTCTGGGACAAGGGCAGGCAGCAATTGGTACCGGTTTGATGTTCCCTGCACAGGCAGCTGTTGTTATCGGCGGTACTTCCTTATCAGGTGGTAAGGGCGGTGTCGTAAATACAATTGTAGGCACTCTTATTATGACGGTTCTGGATAATGGCTTGACAATGTTAGGTGTTAACCCATACATAAAGACAGGTATTCAAGGTGTTATTATCTTAATAGCAGTTGTATTAACGATTAAACATAATGCAACAGTAATCAGCAAATAGTCATGGAGTGATAAAAATGGAAAAAAAATTATTGTTTAGTGCAAGAAACATTACCAAATCCTTTCATGGCACACAAGCCCTTAAGGGCGTTGATTTAGACGTCTATGAAGGTGAAGTAGTAGGCTTAATCGGTGAAAACGGAGCAGGAAAGTCCACATTGCTTAAGATTATCATTGGTGCCCAACCGCAGAGTTCGGGTGAAATGACAATGCATGGCGAGCCGTTTGCACCAAAGGATCCTATCGAAGCTAATAAAAATGGTATTGGAATGGTATACCAAGAGCAATCCCTGATTGTTAACCTTTCAGTTGGGCAGAATCTCTTTTTTGGTCACGAAAATGAGATGAGACAGTTCGGCATAATTAATTGGAAAAAGATGTATGAAAAGTCAAAGGACATATTGGCGGAGGTTGGTATTACCGATATCAACCCAAGTAAAAAAGTAATTGATTTGAACTTTGCAACTCGTCAGATGGTTGAAATTGCAAAGGTTGTAAATGTCACAAAAACCGGAGATGACCAAAAATGCCTGATCCTCTTGGATGAGCCTACTTCTGTTCTGAATGAAGCAGAAGTTCAGCGCTTGTTCGTGGAAATCAGGAAGTTAGTAAAGAAAGGCCATTCCGTTATATTCGTTTCCCATAGACTTGATGAGGTTTTGGAAATATCAGATCGTGTCTATGTGTATAAGGATGGAGAAAATGCGGGTAACATGCCTATCGCAGAAGCTGATGAAGCCAAGCTTTATGAAGCAATGGTAGGACGTGAGACTACGACAGAATATTACAAATTGGAAAAACAAGGTAAACCACAGGAAGATGTCGTGTTGGAAATCAAAGACATGGGCTTGTGGGGATGCTTTAAGCATTGTAATTTCAAGCTTCATAAAGGTGAAATTTTGGGAATTGCCGGCGTGGTTGGCTCTGGTAAGGAAGAGATTTGCTCCGTCTTATGTGGTGATGAAAAATATACTTCTGGTGAAATGTTTGTCAGAGGAAAAAGAGTCAACTATTCAAGTCCTTCTCAATCATTAAAAGATGGTATTTTAATGATTCCTATGGAGAGACTTGTTGAAGGTGTTATCAGGGGCCTTTCCGTTGGGGAGAATATTGCATTGTCGAATGCTGGTAAACTCAGCAAACACGGAATTGTTTCCAAGAAGGATACAGACAAACAAGCCGACCAATGGATCGATACCTTGAGAATTAAGACAACTGGACGCGATGAGCTGCTGATTCAACTGTCTGGCGGTAATCAGCAAAAGGTGGTATTTGCAAGAGCCTTGGCATCACAATCAGATATTATTATTCTGAACCACCCGACACGTGGTGTCGATGTTGGTGCGAAAGAAGAAATTTATAGCTTGATTCGTGATATCGTTGCAGAAGGTAAATCGGTAATTTTATTGGGCGACACACTTGATGAATGCATTGGAATGAGCAACAGGGTTTTAGTTATGAGAGATGGTTTAATTACCGGTGAATTTGATGCGGATGTTGATGAAAAGCCCAGTCAAGTTAGTATCGTCAGCATAATGATGTAGGGAAGGGATAAATCATGGAACAGAAAGTAACTAAACCAAAATTGAATATCCAAGAGAGTTTACAAAAATATTTTGCCTTTGCTGTAATTATTCTTCTTGTCATCATCTTTACGATATTACAGCCTAACTTTTTAAATTCAGCCAATCTCGTCAATCTGCTTAGCGACTCGGCGCCGCTTATGATTATGGCTGCCGGTATGACCCCCATAATCCTGCTGGGGTCGATTGATCTCTCCGTCGGAACAATGTGTTCTGTTGGTAATGTTTTAGTATTAAAATTAATGATGGGATTTGCAAAGAATTCTTCGAACCCCGCGTCAGCAATACTTTTGGCAATCTTGATTACGGTTCTGATGGGAGTACTTTCAGGAATTGTTCTGGGAAGTATTCACGTTTTACTCAAAGTACCGTCTTTTATTGCATCTTTGGCATTTATGTCAATTTGGGAATCAGTGGCACTTTTAATCAGCCAGGCTCCGGTGGCATTGCCGAAGGCACTTTATCCAGGTGTTGAATGGTATACCATTCATTTTGGACCGGTTGGTCTTCCGCTCGTTTTAGCAGTTCTTTTGATTTTAGGTATTTATGTCTTATTAACAAGAACCGCTTTTGGCAAGGGTATCTATGCAATCGGCGGAAATGAGCGTGCTGCGCGTATTGCCGGTATTAAGGTCAATAAATATAAAATTATTGCGTTTGCAATGAATGGTTTCTGTGCAACAATGGGCGCAGTATTTTTAATGGCAAAGGCAAAGAGCTCGGCGCCGACGGTTGGTGATGCTTTTACTTTGATGATCATTTCAGCCGTGGTTTTGGGTGGATGTTCATTAGTAGGCGGATCAGGAAATATACTCAAGACAATTATCGGTGTGTTTATTGTTGCAATTATCAAAAATGGTATGAACATGGTCGGTGTTAATGTATATTGGCAAAAGATCGTGTATGGCGCGGTTATTCTGATTTCCATAGCAATCGCCGCCGACAGGTCGTCGAGAAGCTTTATTGTCAAATAGTTTCACCAATACATACAGTTCATGGCATAAAAAGTAGTTTTAATTGGCAAAGAATAAATTTTTATTCTTTGCCTTTATAAAAATTTTATCAAAAGGAGAGATCATCCATGGTACAAGAATTTCGGGTATTATCCAATGGAGTTCAAATTCCGTCCATTGGATTTGGAAGCTGGCAGTCGCCGGAAGGCAGTCTTACAGAAGCGGCAATTAAAACAGCGTTGGAATGTGGTTTTCGCCATATTGATGCGGCCGCCATTTATGGTAATGAAGTAAGTGTTGGCAATGGAATAAAAGCAAGTCATGTGAAGCGTGAGGATATCTTTATTACAAGTAAGGTTTGGAACTCAGAACATGGCTATGAAACTACTTTGGCAGCATTTGAAAAAACCATTAATGACTTACAGGTTGATTATCTGGATTTATATCTGATTCATTGGCCAAATCCGAAGCAGTTCAGAGACTGCTATGTAGAGAAGAATATCGAAACATGGAAGGCCTTTGAAAAGCTTTATAAAGAAGGCAAAGTAAGAGCAATCGGAGTAAGCAACTTCTTCCCATATCATATTGAGGAAATATTACCATCTATCAGCATTGCTCCAATGGTTAATCAGATTGAATATCATCCGAGTTCTTTAAAAGCAGAGACGATTGCGTATTGCAGGAAAAACAATATTTTAGTTGAGGGTTATTCTCCAATGGCTAACGGAAAAGTTTTTGCCGTGAAAGAGCTCAACGATATTGCTAGTAAATATCATAAAACGGTATCGCAGGTTGTTCTTCGCTGGTGCATGCAGAATGATGTTGTTCCGCTGTCGAAATCCATCACTCCGGAAAGAATCAAAGAAAACTTTGATGTATTCGATTTTGAGCTGGCTCAGGAAGATATGAGAACGATAGATGCGATAACAACATGTAAAGGGTCAGGAGACAGTGAACACCCTGATCAGGTAGATTTTTAAAGAATAAAACGAAAGGAAACGACATTATGATTAAAAACAGAAATCATGATCATATTGGATTGGCTACAAACGATATTGAAGCTACCGTAAATTGGTATATTGATGTGCTCGGCTTTAAGCTGATTGGCGATTTTGTATGTCCTGATGGGTCGCCTTGCAAGTTTATTAAAAACACAGATATCACCTATGAAATTTTTCAGCCTGTAGGTGGCGTAAAATCGGAAGTGGCAGGGAAAATAGATCATTTTGCTTACAAATCGACAGATATTGAAAAAGATTTTGCGTTTTGTAAAGAGCAGGGATACGATATCACAACGAATGGAATAGAAGGTATTCCGACCTTTTGGGAAAAAGGCTGCAGATATTTTAAAATTGCAAGCCCTACGGGCGAGCAAATTGAATTTTGTGAGGTAGTAAAATAATGAAACAGACAGAATTGTTTTGCTTGCTTCCTGACTATGTGTCTACTCCGGACGGAATGGCTGTCCATGAAAGTGGAGACTTGGTTTTGGCATGCCCTAATTATGCAATTGACACGATGCCGGGATGTATTCTTAGAATTACAAAGGATCGCCAGGTCAGAAAATGGTTTGATGTTCCGGTTTTAGAGGAAACCGGTCAGGCTCGCCCGATGGGTATTGAATTTGGGCCTGATGGAGATCTTTACATAGTTGATAATCAAGGATGGTCCGGGGATCCGAAGTTCGTGCGCAAAGGCAGAATCCTGCGCGTCAGAATGGACGGCGATGAGATGGTATACTGCAAAACCGTCGCTTACAATATGGAACATCCGAATGGTATTCGTGTTTGGGGCAATAAAGTTTATGTGACGAATAGTTTGCAGGAGTTAATCAAAGACCCGTCGGGTAAACTTGTAAGTTGCATTAATTTCTTCGATTTAGACGAAGAAAATATAGAAATGACAAACACGCTTGCAGACGCCAAACATATTTTTGATACTTATGTTACAGAAAATCTGGACGACCAATATGGGCTTGATGGAATCGTATTTGACAAGCAGGGTAATCTGTATGTGGGTAATTTCGGCGACGGCGCCATTTGGAAAGTAAAGCTGAATCCGGATGGAACAATGAAGAGCAAAGAGATATTTGCAAAAGACAAAGAAAACTTACAGGTCACGGATGGTATGATATTTGATGACCAAGGGAATTTGTATATTGCCGATTTCTCGGTCAACGCAATTGGCAAGGTGTATCCTGACGGAAAAGTGGAACGCTTTGCACAGAGTCCGGACTGCGATGGCTTTAACGGTGAACTTGATCAACCCGGTGAGCCGTGTTTCTGGGATGGGAAATTAATTATCTCTTGCTTTGACACTGTAATAGGACCTGGTAAAGTTAATACAAAGCATGAACAGCCTGCGACACTGTCTATGATCAGATTATAACAGTTCCTTCTGTCATGTAATCCGTGCGCTTTCTAATGTAAGAGCGGTTTCAAAGTGTTCGGGTAAAAAACATTAACAGGTTTGTTTTCCGAAATTTTTAATATTATGGAAAGATGGTTGATTATGTATCAGAGTTATAATATATCTCATAAAGAAGCACAGATGTTAATTAATGCAATACAGTCTAAGCTTGAAAAGGAAAATAAAGCTGCCGCTGTTGCAGTAACTGACTCACATGGTGAATTAGTTGCATTTTTGCGCATGGATGGCTGCCACTTACCGCCTTTATATGTTGCCATTAATAAGGCATTTACAGCTGCACGTGAGTGCAAAGAATCCGGAGAAGTCGGCATAGCATCACGGACAGCAGGTTTCCCAATGACAAACTATGGTGACCTTAGATATACCGGATGGGCCGGCGGTTTTCCAATTGTGCATGAAGGGCAGATTATCGGAGCAATTGGAGTTAGCGGCCTTGATGATGAGCAGGAAGCCGCACTTGGACGTATGGCGCTTGGCTTAATGAAATAATATCATTGTGATACTCTAAAGTTAAACAAGGAATCTTTGTACATTTCAGATACAAAAGAGCAGTTCCGCCCAAAGGGGTGGAACTGCTCTTTTGGTTTTACATCCATTCCATGGAATGTGTCATGGTGTCGGATATAGATTTACAAATCGATTGAAATTTCGTATTTTTTCAGCCAGTAGTTGATTTGAAGTAAATAAGCCATCATTTGCGGCCCGGCCATGAGTTGCCCGAACCACGGTTTGCCGTAGTCTGATTTTTCGCTGAGCAAATCTTCAACGGCGCTCTTGCTGATCAGGGTATGAATGGGTTCGCTCTTATCGGACATTACGCTTTTTAACCTCTGTTTTACGATCATTTCATAGCCGGGATTATGTGTTTTCGGATAAGGACTTTTTTTACGCATCAGAATATCTTCCGGCAGCCACGGCTTTGCGGCGTCACGCAGCAGTCCCTTGGGCACTCCGTCATGGCACTTGTACTGCCAGGGCGTATTGAATACATACTGTACCAAGCGGTGGTCAGCGTAGGGTACGCGTACTTCAAGTCCGCTTGCCATGCTCGCCCTGTCTTTCCGGTCCAGCAGCGTGGACATGAACCAGTTGATGTTCAGGAATGAGATTTCCCTGCGGCGTTTTTCCTGTGCGCTTTCGCCCTCCAGCGCGGGAACCGCGGCAATGGATTCCTCGTACTGTTGATTTACGTATTCATCAATTTGCAGTGCGTCTGCGATTTCAGGAATCAGCAAGCCGGTTCGGATGGATAAATCCGGTGACCACGGGAAACAATGCCCCTCAAATGCTTCTTTTTTGTGGAACCACGGGTAGCCGCCAAATATTTCATCGGAACATTCACCGCTGATTCCTACTACGTGATTTACTTTTATTTGGCCGCAAAAGTGCAGCAGGGAAGAGTCCACGTCCGCCATGCCGGGCAAATCCTTTGCCTCGACGGAATCATAAAGCCGGTCGGCAAGACTGAGGTTGCCGCACTCCAGATAATGGTGATCCGTTTTGCAAAATTCAACCATCTTGTCAACCCAAGGACGGTCCGTATCCGGCTGAAATGCGGTCGGCCTGAAATATTTATCGTTCCCGGTGAAGTCAAAAGAATAAGTGGAAAGCACTTTTCCCGCATCGTGATAGTTTCTGGCTGCCAGCGCGGTAATAATGCTCGAATCCAGCCCACCCGACAGCAGGGTGCAAAGGGGTACATCCGACACCAGCTGTCTTGTAACGGTGTCTTCCAGTAAATATCGCACCTTTTTGACCGTATCCTCGTAGCTGTCAGGATGTTCGTAGCTTTTTAACAGAAAATACGGTTCTGTTTCGAAGCCTTCTCTGTCAAAAACAGCACAATAACCGGGCTTTATTTCAAGAATATTCTTGAATACGCCGATTCCGGCGGTTCTGGCCGGTCCAAGCCCGAAAACTTCGCATAGCCCCTGCCGGTCAATGATGGGGTTGATTCCAGGGTACTCAAACAGCGCTTTTATTTCCGAAGCAAAAACCAGCCGCCCGTTTTCAATTGCATAGAACAGCGGCTTTACTCCGAAACGGTCGCGGCATAAAAAACAGCAGCCGCGGCGCTCGTCATCTACCGCAAAGGCGAAAATTCCATTCAGCTTTTCCGGGCAGTTAAATCCAAACTGAATATAACATTTTAAAAGAACTTCAGTATCACTTTTGGTTTGAAATGTATGTCCCAGGGCTTTCAACTCGTCGCGCAGCTCGTCGCTGTTGTAGAGCTCTCCGTTGTAGACGATCGTGTAATTGCAGCCGTCGGCTGTCGCTCGCATAGGCTGCTTTCCGCCCTCAATGTCCACCACCGCCAGCCTTGCATGGGCAAGCGCCGCGTGGGAGGATACATGTATTCCGCTGTCATCCGGGCCCCGGTGCTTTAGCCGGCTTCCCATCCGCTTGACCAGCGCGCCCCAGAATAAAACTTCATCGCTGAAATCATCATTATAATCACAAAATCCCGCTATTCCGCACATAACAATACCTCGCTTTCGTTTTCTTTTTTATATTATGCCGGAATAAAATTATGGTTACGAAATCCGGCAGAAAGCGTAGGCACCAAAAAAGCCGCCCCTGTTGCGGGAACGGCTCAAAGTGCAGACAAACCCAAAGCCTGCGGGAAATTAAATTTTTTATTTGCTTATTCCTTGTTTTTGGCTTTTTCCTTCTCGGCAGCGGCAGAAAGTTCGCTCAAAATCCGTTCGGAAGCCGTGCGCCGTGCATGGGCTTCAACCGAAAGCTCAATGGCAAGCCGGGTGAGCTCCGCCTCGCCCTGCGGAAGGGCGGTTTCCACACGCTCGCATACTTCTTTCAGGGCAGAGGACTGCACGGCACAGAAGCGGTCATACATGTCATTTTGTGGCGCATCCTTCAGCAGTGTTTTGATCAGCCACGAAACGTCCTGAATGGACAGCACCTGCTTCAGCATGCAGATAACCATCAGCATAGCCAAGTGCTCGCGTGAATATTTTTTTTGTTCGGGACGGGGCAGAACACCGTCTTTCACATAATTATTGATCATGCTTGAAGTCAGCAAGGGGGCGCTGCCGCTGCGCTCAAACAGGCAGAGCTGTTTATCCATATAGGTCAGCACCTGATCCATGTACAAATAAATTTCTGGCAGCCTGTCCCATTCCACCGCGCTGTAGTCTTCAATGGCTTTCGCCCATTCTGTGATTTTGTCGGTTACCTCGCTCATTTCGAATCCTCCTTCTGCTCGTTTCGCTCACAGCCGGCATAGCGGCTCGGGGGAACACCGATGTATTTTTTAAATACACGCGAAAAATATAACTGGTCGGAAAAACCTGTGGAATAGGCGACTTCACCGACCGAAAGATTGCTGGTTTCCAGCAGTTCGGCTCCTTTATTGATGCGAAAGCGCATCAGATACTCGTTTGGCGGCATGGAGATATGCTGCATAAAGAGCCGGTATAAGTGGCTGCGGCTGATTCCCGCGCTCGCCGCCACATCGTTAATGTCAATATTGCTTGAATAGTTATAGTCAATGAACTTAATTGCTTTCTGCACATATTCAAATCCGCTGGTATGTTCCGCCGAGGGAATGCCGTATTGTTCCATCAGCTCCGCAAGGAAAAGCAGCAGGCCGGATTCCATCCGTGCTTCCGCACTTGACCCGGAACCTGAGGAGTTGCAGATGTTCATCAGCAGTTCCTGAAAACGGGTATCCCGGTCGTAGTGGAAAACAGGGCCAAGATGCAGCAGCCCGGTCTGACTCATCAGCCGCTTGGCGTCGCTTCCGTTAAATCCTACCCAGCAGTATTCCCACGGATCGGTTTCGTCGGCGATATAAGATACCACGCGGGAAGGAACAACCAAAAATCCGTCACCGGCCGAAAGCGAATAGCTTTTGCCGCCGCTCGAAAAAGTTCCGTGCCCCGCCGTGATGTAGTGAATCAGGTAATGGTCACGCACGGCAGGGCCCCAGGAATGGTGGGCGCCGCAGCGCTGAACACCGCAGCTGTAAACAGCCAGACCAAGGCTGTTGTGTACTGATATTTTAAAAGAATGCCGGAATTCATCATTCGTCATTACAAAAATCCGCCTCCCGCCTTGCAGGATTTATTCTTATTATAGTTTAAAGTGGTACAATATTCAATAAAAAACAAAAATGTATAAAAATAAATTGAAATCAATCCCTCCATCGGTTATAATAAATACAATCGTTAAAAAATTGTTAATGTTTTAAACGAATATCAAAGCCGGGAACTAAACTACAACTGTCACTTAAGATAAGCTGTTGTTTTGCTCTGGCCGATGAAATTCTTTAAAGGAATGGGGAAATGAAAGAATGAGTTTTGAACAACAAGTACAGCTTTCTTTGATCGTACTGCTAACCGGCTTGGTTATTGTTTTTGTCGTACTGGTTTTCCTGACCTATATTATCAAAGGCTATGGGACGGTGATCAGCAAAATTCAGGCCGGCGGAAGTCCCAAAAAAGATATCGGAACAGCTGAAGCTGCACCCGCACGCTCTGTCAATATTGGTTCATCCAAAACTGCCGTCCCGGCTGAGGCTGGAATTCCGGAAGAAGTTATAGCCGCGATTTCTGCAGCAGTTTACATGACGTACGGCGCTTCCGCCGGTACGATAACCAGTATTCGCCGTGCTTCACAGCCGGCTCGTTCAGCGTGGGCAATGGCCGGTTTGCTCGACAATACACGTCCTTTCTAAGCTGAACGACAATTAACGATTAAAGGGGAGGACAGGCTGTGTTATGAGCATATTCAGTGAGTTTATCAATTCAATTGTTGATATAATTAATTCTTCCGGCTTTATTGGGAATGATCCGCGCAATTATATTATGATTGGTGTCGCGTGTTTCCTGATTTATCTGGCGATTAAAAAAGAATTTGAACCGCTTCTTCTTCTGCCGATTGCGTTCGGTATGCTGTTGGTCAATCTTTTTCCCGCTATTATGGCTGCGCCGGAAACGACCATGCAGCTTGTTGCCGACTATGTGAAAGCACACGGCGGTGCGGTAGGAAATTATTCGACTGTCGTGTTGAACGGGGCGTCGTATTACCAGATTCCAAAGGTTGGCGGCCTGTTCTATTACCTGTATCAGGGTGTTAAGCTCGGTATCTATCCGCCGCTTATTTTCCTCGGCATCGGTGCAATGACTGATTTTGGCCCGCTGATTTCAAATCCGAAGAGTTTTCTGCTTGGTGCGGCTGCACAGCTCGGCATTTTTACAACATTTATCGGCGCTGTTTTTCTTGGATTCACCGGGAAGCAGGCGGGTGCTATCGGTATTATCGGCGGTGCGGACGGCCCGACCGCAATCTTTGTGACCTCTAAACTGGCCCCTGAGCTTTTAGGCCCGATTGCCGTTGCGGCGTATTCGTACATGGCGCTTGTCCCGATTATTCAGCCTCCGATTATGAAGGCTTTAACCACAAAAAAAGAGCGCGGCATTGTGATGGAACAGCTTCGGCCGGTTTCCAAGCTGGAAAAGATTCTGTTCCCGATTATTGTTACCGTAATTGTTTCGCTTCTTCTGCCGGATGCATGCCCGCTTGTTGGTATGCTGATGTTTGGCAACCTAATGCGCGAAAGCGGGGTTGTAGGCCGTCTTTCCAATACGGCTCAAAATGAACTGATGAATATCATTACGATTTTTCTGGGCGTTACAGTCGGAGCAACGGCGACCGGTTCGGTATTTTTGTCCGCGCAGACAATAAAAATTGTTGTCCTCGGCCTTTTGGCGTTCTGTGTGGGTACTGCCGGCGGTGTGTTGTTTGGCAAACTGATGTGCTGGACTTCCCATGGTAAGGTCAATCCGCTGATAGGTTCCGCGGGGGTTTCCGCTGTTCCAATGGCCGCCCGTGTTTCACAGAAGGTTGGTCAGGAAGAGAATCCGGGTAACTTCCTGCTGATGCACGCAATGGGCCCGAATGTGGCCGGTGTAATTGGCTCCGCTGTTGCGGCCGGCGTTCTGATCAGCATTCTCGGCTGATCTTTCATTTTTTCTTTTATAATAATACCCTGGTACCCGCACACGAACAGCGTGCGGGTATTTTGCGTCTTACAGGATGGTTTTAGGTGAGTCGGTTCAATGTACAAAGACCGGCGGAGTGAAATGATTTGCTATTATTCGCAAAATATTGTACAATAGAATGTACGCAATAAAACCTCAATGGACGTTCATTCGTTCAAATTATAAAGTTCTGGCGGTGAATGCATGTTTGAAATGACAAGCGAAAGTTTAATTGAACTCAGGAAAAAGGTTTTGGAGAAGGAATTTTCCAAAATGAATAATATGCAGCGGGAGGCTGTGTTCTGCGTGAATGGCCCTCTGTTGATTCTTGCCGGCGCGGGGAGCGGAAAGACTACAGTACTGGTAAACCGTATCGCCAACCTTATTCGTTATGGCAATGCCTACGTAAGTAAATCTATTCCGCAGGCTATTGGGGAAGATGAGCAAAATTTAATCAACAATTATCTTAGGGCGGACGAACCCCTTCCGGCACAGGTGAAAGAGTGTCTGGCGGTCAACCCGTGCCGCCCATGGCAGATTCTTGCCATTACATTTACAAACAAGGCTGCCGGTGAGTTGAAAAACCGGTTGGTCAGTATGCTTGGGGAGCCTGGGAATGATATTTGGGCTTCCACCTTCCATTCAACCTGCGCGCGTATGCTGCGGCACGATGGTGACAAACTGGGGTATTCCAATCATTTTACCATTTATGATACCGACGATTCCCGTCGCCTGATGAAAGAATGCCAGAAGCTGTTGGGCATTGAGGATAAGGTGCTTTCCTATAAATCCATTCTGTCCGGAATTTCGAACGCGAAGGACAGCATGGTTTCGCCGGAGGAATTTGCGCGTCAGGCCGGGAATGACAACCGCCTTGGTTTGATCGCCAAGGCGTATAAGCTTTACCAGGCGAGGCTGAAGGAAGCGGATGCGATGGATTTTGACGATTTGATTTGCAACTGTGTTTCTTTGCTGCAAAATAACCCGGATGTTCTGGAGTATTATCAGAATAAATTTAAGTATATTATGGTTGATGAATATCAGGACACCAACCACGCGCAGTATTTGTTGGTGAAACTGCTTGCCCAAAAAAGCACCAATCTTTGTGTTGTCGGTGATGACGACCAGAGCATTTATAAGTTCCGCGGTGCAACGATTGAAAATATCATGAGCTTCGAACAGACTTATCCGCATGCGCGAGTAATCAGGCTGGAGCAGAATTACCGTTCTACGAAAAATATTTTGAATGCCGCGAACGCGGTGATTGAAAATAATACCGCGCGCAAGGGGAAAACTCTGTGGACGGATAACAAAACCGGCGAAAAGTTGGGCGTGCACACCGCTTTCAGTGAACAGGACGAGGCAGAATATGTTTCCAAAAAGATTCTGGAAGGGGTTGCGGGCGGACGCAGGTTTTCTGATTACGCGATTCTTTACCGCATGAATACACAGTCAAATATTCTTGAAAAAATCTTTGTAAAGTCCGGAATCCCTTACCGTATTATAGGCGGTGTGCGCTTCTACGAACGAAAAGAAATCAGGGATATGATTGCGTATTTGAGCGTAATCAATAACCCTTATGACGAAATCCGTCTGCGCCGCATTATCAATCAGCCCAAACGGTCCATTGGTGATAAAACCATTGCTCAGGCAACGGAAATCGCCGCGCAGGTGGGGGAAAGCGTATTTGATGTAATTAAACATGCCGATGAATATGAGCCGTTAAAACGCACGTCACCCAAGCTTTTACAATTCGCCGCGACCATGCAGGAATTGATTGACGCTGCCGGCGACGAAACAATTACCCTGAATGAACTTTATCACTTGATTCTTGACAAGACGAATTATATTGAATCTTTACAGACCGCCGCGAATGACGATGCACAGGATCGTATCGACAATATTAACGAGCTTGCCTCCAACTTAATCAAATACGAGGAGGACAGCGGCGAGGAAGCCAGCCTTTCCGGTTTTCTCGAGGAAGTATCGCTGATGACCGACATTGATAATTTTGATGAGCACTCGGACAGTGTAGTCATGATGACCATGCACTCCGCAAAGGGACTGGAGTTTCCGGTTGTGTTCCTTCCGGGTTTTGAGGAAGGCATATTCCCGGGAATGCAGGCAATCTATAATCCGATTGAAATTGAAGAGGAACGCCGCCTTGCTTATGTTGCAATTACAAGGGCAAAGGAAGAGTTGTATATTCTAAATGCGGAGAGCCGCATGATCTTTGGCAGCACCACGCGCAATAAGGCGTCCCGCTTTATTCAGGAAATTCCGGAGGAACTGGTTGAACGCAGCCGGTCCCGCGCATGGAAAAAGCCGCAGCCGGGCACTAACCTGCCGACGTCCGCTTTTGAAGCAAGGGTTGTTACCACCGAGTCGGCGCGGATTTTCGGGCCCGTCGGCGTTCCACAGGGGGAACCGCCCGCAGTCAGTTTTAAGACCGGCGACGGCGTGGTACACAAAACATTTGGCACGGGAATGATTGTTTCCGTTGCACCCATGGGGAACGACACCCTTTTGGAAATTGCGTTTGACACAGTCGGAACAAAAAAGCTGATGGCTAATTTTGCCCGTCTGCAAAAAGTATAAAAACAAAGAGCCCGCCTGATTTTTTCAGGCGGGTTTTTCGTAAAAACCGTTTGGCTTTCCCGGCTATCTTGGTCTGCGGCCGTGGTCGTTGCAGCCACAGTCACTGACTTTCGGCGGGAAGAATTCGTCGGTGGGGAAGTCGATGCGCTGGAACATTGTGCAGGGATCATCCGATGCGGTAACGCATTCTTTTTCCGGGATGCAAAAATCATATGCAGGAATCAGCATTTGTACATTTCTGACAATTTGGACGATTGTGAAAATTCCAAGCGTTACATACACCGAGCGGTTCGAATCAAAATCGAGTTCGCCGCCAAAGCGTCTGCAAATACTGTCCGGAATTCGGCAGCATGTGTCGCAGCCGTGAGGTGGGCAATCGCAAATTTTGGCGGAAAGGCCGATTGGTTCCGCAACCTGGCATGTTGCTTTCGGAAGAACGTCTCCTGAAACACTTTGAACGTTGTCGTCCGGTGAAGCGTCGGAGCTGAACATTTTTACATTACCTTCGCTGCCGTACAGAATCACCCTTTTGCTGAATATGGATACGCCGCATACAACTGTAGGGTTCGACGCCGCTGAACAGAATACGTCCAGATATACATTGAAGAAGAAAGTCATATCAACCGAGTAAAAGCCCTTGTTGAACGGAACCGGTTCCAAATTCAGAAAAACCGTAATCACTTCGGCTCCTCTTAGTCTGACATTGGTTGCGTGTTCAATTAGTTCGCGTTTATCCGGCGGGAAGTATACCCTTAAATCTTCAAGGCAATCCTTATCGAAAGAGTGATCATGCTATAAGTACATGGGCTTCAAATAAATTTCAAGAGTAAATTCCGCAGGCTTAGCGCCCCTTTGCTTTCGGTAAACAATCTTGTCGATCACTGATTTTAACAACATGTTTTGTTTCCGGGGAATTGTTGATCTGTAAGAGGAAAGAACATTTTGAATAGATTTACTCATTTTTTCATAGTTAATTTGAGGCATTACAGTAAGGGACTTTTTTGAATCATTCAACCTGGAGAGTTTTTCATTTAAAACAGCCTGCCGCGCCAGAAAAGTTTCGACATCATAAATTCCCTGTTCCAGAAAGTCGTGCAGCTTATCGATTTGTCCTTCAACTGTATTGCGCTCTGCTTCAATCACATTGAGCATTTCTCTGCTGCTGTCCACGGCGGGCCGGGGGAAACTTTGCTGCTCCAACGGCAACTGCTCCAGACTGTTCTCTAATTCGTCCAGTACGGCGCGCTCAACAAGCGAAAGGGAAGATGACACCATACAGCCCGGCTTTCGACAAATCATATATGTACCGCCATTGCGGATTACCTGACGCTGCATTAAGGCGCCGCAGCAGGCACAATAAACCAGGCCGGCCAGCGGGTTTTCAACGATGCCTGCGTTTGCCGGTGGGTGGTACCGGCCGGCGAATATCTTCTGTGCCCTGTCAAATGTTGCCGGTTCAACAATTGGCGGGTGTATGCCATCCACCACCGTCCATTTTTCTTTCGGGTTGCGGACCGTGATATGTTTTTGATTTTCTTTTGTACCTTTGCGGATATGTGTTTTTTGATTCCAGACGATTTTGCCAATATAAGCTGGATTACGAAGTATTTTCATAATTGATGTGCGCCCGAAGTAATTTGCACGGTGCGGTTTGGCCCCCATTGCGTTGATGACGTTGGCGATATTCTGGCATCCCCTGCCTTTGTTTACATACAGGTCGAACATCATCCGGACAAAGCTCGCTTCACCTTCGTTGATGGCAAGGGTTGGCTTCTTATCCACTGTAACTTTCGTATAACCGTATGGGGCGTTGGCAATATAGCCGCCGTCTTCAATTGTTTTTTTAATACCGCGCTGCATACGGCGTTTAATGGCTTTCAATTCCTGTCGTGCCATAAAGGTTTCGAATTCTGAATAAGTTTCATCCATTTCGTTGTTGAGGTCGTAAAGCTTGCGTGGGGTAATAATTTTTGTATCTGCACCTTTCAAAGTCTCAAGAATTATACCCTGATCGCTCATTGCTCCCCGGCCAAGACGGTCAATATCCATGCAGAGTACAGCATTATAGTTCCCTTGTGCCACGTCAGCCAGCAGCCGGAGCATTTCGGGACGAGCGTAAAGTGATTCGCCAGAAACTACTTCCTCATATATTTTCAGTACGGATAAATTGTTTTCTGACGCGAACTGCATTAACGTCTCCCTGTGCCGCTTCAGGGTTTCATCCACGGTGTCGTTAAGTTCTTCCGCACGGCTTTTGCGCAGATACATGGCTACCTTCATATTACCACCGTCCTGAAATATGATTTATTTTATCGGTATCTCGTTGTCATTGCAGCTCCCTTCTTTTTTTCAAATCATTCCTAATTTCAAATCTGATTTTAAATAATCCCTTTTTAATATGTATTATAAGTAGGTTCAAAAATGCATAGGACAATCGGCAATCCACATATTTTTTACAGGGGTGATTAAAATGCGCGACATAGGGAAACCGACAGTGATTGTACATGTTTTACCGGGGACCCCTGAGGAAGTCGTGCAAAACAGGGAAAATTTACGCTGTGTATGTGAGCAAATCTGCAGTGAAATTAACGGCTACCCGACAAAGGTAACCGTTTGCTGGGATGCCGCAAAAGGGGTGTATCCAACAAGCGACAGAGTAATTTCGGTGCAAACAGGGGAGGAACGACGGCCATGAATTCAGCATAAAATACCTTATACACCAATGTCAGTGAGGTGGAGGCTAATATGGTTGAATTTATCATGAAATTCGGAGATGTTGAAGTCGGCCGCTCCGCAGCAAGACTGCTTATCAAATTAGGCTATCCGGTTGTTTATTTTATACACGACTGTATTACCGAAAGCTTGAATGTTATCCAGTTCGGGACCATTGAAATGGTAGTACCGGAAAAAACAATTTTCAGATAACAGTAAGTAAAGAATTCAGATAAACTCAATCCATTTGCGCCGTTTTCCTATCATTCTTTTAGCTTGAATCTGTCGATGCAATCATATAAATCTTCGGCGGAATGGATGTCTTCATTGATCAGAGCCTGCTGCGTTTCTTCCGGGAGCGATAAAAAATAATCTTTCAGACCGGCGTTGCTGTTAAAAAGCCAGCCAAAAGCGAGCGGATATCCGTAAAATGTATTATCCAAAATAATCACCTCAATGATAGTGTGCTCGAAAAACGCAATTTTACAGAAGAAAATTTTGCTAATATCAATCGGTGATTCCAAGACAAGCCCAAAATGGCACCGTAAAATGTTATACAGCCATGAGCAAAATAAAAGCTGCCCCAGCCTTTTGAGCCTGGAACAGCTAAAAAATAAGAATTTAATATCTTCTTCTGCGGCGAAATAATTCGGAGAACAATAAAATATCTATCAGATCCCTGAACAGGCCTCTTCGCCTGAAACGCCAGCTGAATTGATCAGGGTCGCGACCAAACCGGGCGGTTTCAACAACCGGGTCTGCATTTCCTCTGTCATCTTTGCTGTGGGCATACTCTGCCAAATCGGGATACATTTTACACATATCATCATAAATATTGTCGGTGATACGCTCTATCATATCTTGGGTCGGCATCATAAAACCATATGGGTCAACCTGATCGCAGACCATCATGATATAAGGCTGCAATTTATAATAAATTTCCGGGTAAACCATTTGAAATGGTTTTACGGGAGCTGCTGTTTGCGGTGAAATTGCAGATGGCATAGTATTTGTCGGATTTGTCATTCCGAAATTATTAATGGTCATTTCTGTATTCATATTATCATTGCTAAGCACCTTGTTGCCTCCATTCCATTTTAATACTTTGCAATCCTATAATATGAATTTCAGATTTAAATGATATAGCTATGATTCGGTTCGGGATTCAACATGGTTATTGCTTCAATTTTATTAAACTTCCGCTGTACAGTTCCAAGGCATGAACAATAATACAGAAGCTTTTGCGTCCGGCGGCGGACGAGAATGGACAAGCAAATAAAAATTTTTTTTCGCACGTTCGTGCCTACATAAGTTCTTCACAATTGTGTGGTATAGTAAGGTCAAATCAAGGAGGTGTCTTAAATGTTTTGCAACAGATTTGGTGTCGGAAGCTATGGACTCAGCGGTTACGGGTATGGAGGCCCTAATATCATTATGATGATAGGTGTTTTTTTAGTTTTATTGGTAATAGCATATTTTATATACAAAACAAGTCAAAATAAAAACTCGAATATTGCGTATGAAAAAATTTCTCCCAAGGCAATAGAAATTTTGAATGAGAGGTTCGCAAGCGGCGAAATCAGCGAAGAAGAATATCGATCAAGAAAGAACCAAATCTTGAAATGAGTGTAAAATGACATCCCCTGCCGGCCGATTGGCCTACAGGGGATGTTTCCTTGTATTTTTAATCAATTCAGCAGTGAACACGCTGTCCGTATCCGAATAAAAAATTGCAGAGCCCGGCAATTAGTCTTGGGAAGCTTCCTCTTCGCCATGAACATAACGTTTTCCTCTTAAAAAGGATGCGATTGCGGCAATGAGCGAAAGGAACGCCGAAATATAGAACGCGAGTCTTAAGCTTGACATGACCGCCGGAGCAATTGTGGTCGGAAAAAACTGGTTTCCTAATATCGCGGTTTTTGTGGTGGCAGATAACGCAGCGAGCTGGTCTGCTCCAAGCAGGCTGCTTATCGGATTATACCCAAGAAAAGCAGAGAACAGAGCAGTGGTAGGAGGCATATTGGCCGCCTGCTGTGCAATTGTGGTAGAAACACCTGCGTTTACAAGGCCGCTGTATAAAATAGAAGGAAGATTGTGCAGAAGGCCGATAATTAAGATCGTAAAGTAAAGAGTCATGCTCACGGCCATCCCTGTGTTTTGCAGGGTGGAACGCATGCCGGAGGAGGCGCCTCTTTGATTAGCGGGGACTGAATTCATAATAGCTGTGGTATTTGGGGCCGAAAACATGCCCATGCCACAGCCCAGTATGAAAAGGATAACAAAAAAGGCCATGTAATTGAAATCGGCAGGTAAAAGTGTTAACAAAAGAAACCCGATTACGGAGAGCACCATGCCGCCGGTGGAGAAAAATCTTGCGCCATAGCGGTCTGATAGTTTCCCGCTGAGCGGACCCATGATGAAAAATCCAGCCATCATAGGCATCATATAAATACCCGCCCAAAGCGGAGTTGATTCAAAGCTGTATCCATGCAGTGGAAGCCAAATACCCTGAAGCCATATAATAAGCATAAACTGCAAGCCTCCGCGGGCGACAGAAGATAGAAACAAACTTAGATTTCCGCACGCGAACGGGCGGATGCGAAACAGTTCCAGATGAAACATTGGCATTTTTACTCTTAGCTCAATGAAAACAAATGCAATCAGAAGAATAATGCCTAATACAATTCCGATAATAACAGCCGGATTGCCCCAGCCCATCTTGGCCGCACCGTATGGCATGATACCGTATGTCAGGGCAAGAAGAAGAATTGTAAGACCCAAAGCAAATGTAATGTTTCCCAGCCAGTCAATTTTCTGTGTTTTGTCGGGCTTGGACGTTTCTTTTAATTTTAAATATGCCCAGATCGTTCCAAAAATACCGATCGGGACACTCACTAAAAAGACAAGTCTCCAGTTGATATCAGCAAGCAGTCCGCCTACAATCAGTCCCAGTAATGAACCGCCGATGGCGGCAATCTGATTCAGCCCCATTGCCATGCCGCGTTCTTTGGATGAAAACGCGTCGGTTATGATTGCGGTACTGTTGGCAAAAAGGAATCCTGCGCCAATGCCCTGCACGATACGGAAAGCAATCATCTCGATCATGCCGGCGGAGCCTTTGCCAGGTGTAAAATACAGCAGAATAGAACCTAACGTGAAAATTGCAAAACCAAGATTATACAAGCGGACACGGCCGTAAATGTCCGAGATTCTTCCGAAAGAAACGAGAAGGGTCGCCGTAATGACGGTATAACCCATCAGCATCCAAAGCATATAGGGTACTCCCGACGCGGACATGGGGTCTACGTCCATTCCACGGAAGATAGCAGGCAGGGAGATCAGAATAATATTGCTGTTAAGTGAGGCCATCAGCACGCCAAGTGTGGTATTCGACAGTGCAACCCACTTGTATCCTGGATGTGTGCCGTTTTGAGATGAATTCTTTGACATGTGCAATGTGTAACAACCCTTTCTTGTAATAAATTGACTTAAGTAGTATTATAAAAATGCTGCTGCTGATTTGTTTTTCCATTTTTCACTGAAACTTGACAAATCTGCTGCTGTCTATTATAACTTAAATTAGTTGGCTGTTCAACTATTAAGATAGACAACGACATCAGAATCAGCATAATCAATTTTAGTAAATTTTCTTTTAAAAGGGTGAATTAATTTGCAGAATATGGATAATTCAGTGAGCAAGTGGGTTTCTGTGCTTTACCGTTACAGAAAGAGGTTTATGAGCAAAAGGCTCGAACCGTACGGAATTGTCGGAGGAATGTTTACGATCCTGCTGACGGTCAGCAAATACGACGGCATTAATCAGGAACAAATATCCGATTATTTAAAAATCGACAAAACGACAACGGCAAAGGCAATCAAAAAACTGGAAGATGAAGGGTATATCAGACGAGAAATGGATTGTGAGGATAAGCGAATTAATAGGGTTTATATAACCCAAAAAACGGTGGAGATTATCCCTGAAATAAGTATGGCTTTAACAGAGTGGGATCAAATCCTGAGGTCAGGAATTTCAGAGGATGCTTATCAGGATGCAGAAAGAACGCTGCACAAAATGGCTGAGAATGCATGTAAGGAAACTTGCGGTTCATAACCAATGTGAATGACAAAGTGACCGCAAATTGAAGTGGGTTCATGAATATTGCACACTGGTCAAACGACTCATGTTCAAAATAAAAATCGTTCAGAATAGATGGCATAAACAAATGGCCTGCTGTGATTACAGCAGGCCATTTGTTTATATCCTGTTTACTGCAGTTCGCTGCATGAATCATATACGCGCAGTGCGTCTATGCATACTGCCTCTTTAAAATATCCTGAATCTTGTACGTTCGCAGATGCTTCTGCTAAATTTCCATCCATAAAGTAGTCCTCCTAACACGTTTACTGAAAACCTTGTTTCTCAATATCATTTTATGGCGCCGGATTAATTGTGTTACAGGATTCTGAATTAGATTGAATCCGCGGTACAATCGGTGCCTTCGGCGTTTTCCCTAAAATGAAGCAGGAACAGAATATTTAATAAAAATTTATAATTTGGAGCGTTGATCACGATATAATATATTAAGATTATAAAATATAAATTTTATATTAATATTAATATGAATTAATGATTAAAAATCACTGTTCTCTGGCAAAAAGCACAAAACCCAAAAAAATCTTAAGCTGTATTTCGTCTTATTATGGGAGAATTCCTATTTCTATTTGATTTCGTTTCTGTTATACTTAGGTTAAAGATTTGTAAAGAATATGTTAAGATTCTTGGGACAAGCAACTTGTAAAAAACGAAATGAGGTTTTTTAATGTCACCTGTGCTTCTTGTTGCACTTTTACTTGTGTGTGCCTCCATTTTTGTAAATGGATGGACCGATGCGCCGAACGCGATTGCAACTGTTGTTTCAACCAGGGTGCTTTCTCCGCGGGCGGCTGTTTTTATGGCTACGATTTTTAACCTTGTCGGTATCATGTGTTTTGGCACGGCTGTTGCCAGTACAATTGCCAACCTGGTTGATGTCGGAACCGGTTCCAACCCGCTGGTGGCCGTTTGCGCCGCTCAGCTTTCCATTGTAATATGGTCGGTTTCCGCATGGAAATTTGGTATTCCAACCAGCGAAAGCCACGCGCTGATTGCGGGGCTCATGGGAGCGGGCATTGCCTATAACGGAATGTCGGCATTTAAGTGGGTCGAATTTGAAAAAGTGCTTTGGGGTATCGTAATTTCAACAGTTGTCGGTTTTATCGCTTCTTATTTTGTTACTAAACTGGTGGGAGTTTCCTTTCGGCATGTCAAACGCGCGAAAGCAAATCGTTTCTTTTCCCTCGGGCAGGTTGCCTCGGCGGCATTAATGGCTACAAGTCATGGCGCGCAGGACGGGCAGAAATTTATGGGCGTTTTTGTTTTAGTTCTCCTTCTTGCGAAAAATCAGCCCGTTCCCCCGACAGTGCATATCGACATTTGGATTATGCTTCTGTGTTCGCTGGTGATGGCGGTCGGTACTTCTATCGGCGGCTATCGTATTATTAAAACGATGGGAATCGATATGGTAAAGCTCGAAAAATATCAGGGCTTTTCCGCAGAAATTGTCGCTTCTCTGTGCATGTTGATTACTACGGTGAAATCAGGTATTCCGCTTTCCACCACCAACACCAAGGGAACTGCGATGATGGGCGCGGGGGCCGCGAGGCGCTTTTCGGATGTAAACTGGGGAATCGCGAAGGAAATGGTAATGGCATGGGTGCTGACTTTTCCGGTTTGCCTGATTCTCGGTTATGCAATGACGAAATTGTTCATTGTAATTTTTTAATCTTATTAAAATACGATAACAATCCATATTATGCTATTTGGAAGGGTAAGGGAACTTTATGAGTAACTTTTTTGCTAAAGGGCCGGATTATTTTACATTGTTTGAAACAGGGATCAGTATTTCCTGTAAGGCTGCAAAGGTGCTGCAAACTTCATTTACGGATGGAATGATCGATAAAAAAGAGATTACCCAGCTCAAGGAAATTGAGCATGAAGGGGACAAGCATGTTCATGAATGCTCCAGTTTAATTGCTGATGCGTTCATCACCCCGATTGACCGCTCGGACATGATGGATTTGGTTGCCGCGATTGAATCGGTTACCGACAGTATTGACGACATCGGCAATCAGATTTATATGATGCATATCAGCAAGGCCAACGAAACCACTGTGAAGCTGGTTGACCTGATTGTAAAAAGCTGCGAGGGGCTTTGCACTTTGATGGCGGACTTTAAGCAGTTTAAGAAAACCTCCAAACACATTAAGGAGATGTCTGTTTTTGTAAACAACCTTGAAGAAGAGGGAGACGCAATTTTCAGCGAGGCTATGCGCGCACTGTTCGATCCGGCCAATAAAATGGAAATGATCGACGTTATCCGCCTGCAAAACCTGTACAACACCATGGAGAATTCCTTGGATTACTGCGAAGATGTTGCAGATATTGTGGAGCAGATTATTATTTCGAATACCTGAACAAACACACTTTAAGCTCACCTGATTATCAGGTGAGCTTCTTTTTTGTATTGAACAGTTCATTATAATTTGATATAATATAAAATAAATAGCGACAAAATTTGTATATGGGAGAATATTTATGGCTAAAGTCACCCTGATTGCCTATACTCCAAATCCGGAAAAGGTAATAGCGCAAGCTGCCCGCCTGTGTTATTCGCCGGCTTCCATCGAAAATATATCGGAAGGTCTGACCGGGGAGAAGGTGGCCTCATTCGTGGACATGCTCGCCGAAATCGGGCACGAAAGTCCGATTGAGCACGCTTCGTTCACTTTCGGCATCGAAGGGGTCTCCCGTTCTCTTTTGGCGCAGATTACACGGCACCGCATCGCGTCCTACAGCGTGCAGAGTCAGCGCTATGTTACGGAAACTCATTTTGAATATGTTGTTCCGCCTGAAATTGACGCTATTCCGCAGGCGCGCGCCGAGTTCCTTGCCGCCATGGAAGAAGATCAGCGCCATTACGAAAACCTGACCGCTTTGCTGAAGGCAAAGCATAAAAAAGACTTCATGGACGCGGGCAGGGATGAAAAATCAGCCGACCGCGACGCGCAGAAAAAGGCTATTGAGGATGCCCGCTTTGTACTTCCCAACGCCTGTGATACCAAAATGATCTGTACCTTCAACGCGCGTTCTCTTTTCAATTTCTTTTCGCACCGCTGCTGCAATCGCGCCCAGTGGGAAATTCGCGAAGTGGCGGTTCAGATGCTGTGCCTTGTGCGCGGGGTCGCGCCCAACCTGTTCCGGCACTCGGGTCCCCCGTGCCTGCGCGGAGCCTGCCCGGAGGGGAAGATGTCCTGCGGCAGGATGGCGGAGGTACGCGATTTTTTTAATGAAATAGGGGCAGACTAATGACTGGAAAATTGATTACCATGGAAGGGCTGGACGGCAGCGGGAAAGCGACTCAGACCGAATTGCTGTGCGGCGGGCTTTCCCGGCCGGGAGTGGCACTGCGCCGCGTCTCTTTTCCGGATTACGCCGAGCCTTCCTCCGCGCTGGTTAAGATGTATCTGGGCGGTGAGTTTGGAACCGACCCGAACGCAGTGAACGCTTACGCCGCTTCTTCATTTTACGCGGTGGATCGCTATGCAAGTTATGTGAGGCATTGGCGTACGGATTATCAGAACGGTGCGCTGATTGTCGCCGACCGGTACACAACTTCAAATATTGTATTTCAGCTTTCCAAACTGCCCAAAACGCAGTGGGAAAGCTTTATCTCGTGGGTTGAGGACTATGAATATGGAAAACTGGGGCTTCCCAGACCGGATTTGACCATTTACCTTGACATGCCGCCTGTGGTTTCGCAAAAATTACTTAAAAACCGATACCATGGCGATGAAAATAAAAAAGATATTCATGAAAGCAATGCATCTTATCTTTGTGCGTGCCGTGAGAGCGCGTTTTATGCTGCTGAACGGCTGAAATGGAAGGTGATTTGCTGCGCTGAAGGGGAAAACCCAAGAACGATGGAAGACATCCATGCTGACGTTATGAAAAAAATTACGGAGGAAATGCCTTTTTATGTTTCATTTTGAATTTCCAACCATTGAAGACCGAAAGTGGATGCAGCCGATTCTTTCCCAGAGCGGGAATATGGGAAGCGAGTCCGCATTCGGCACGTTGTTTTTATGGAGCGATACTTATTTTTCCAAGGTGTGCCGGTTTGAAGATTTTATGCTGCTCAGCTCCGGCGGTCATTTTCACACCTATAATCTGCCGATTGGCGGCCAAAAGCCTTATAAGGCCGTGGAGGCTATCATTGAGGACGCACATGAAAGAGGAATCCCCTTTAAAATGTGGGGTATTACACAGGATGGGGTTGCCGAACTGCAGGAACTGTTTCCGGGCCGGTTCGTTTTTCAGCTTGACCGCGGCGGTTCCGACTATATTTATGAAACCGCGGATTTGATTAATCTGGCCGGCCGGAAATATCATGGCAAACGGAATCATCTTGCGCAGTTTGACCGCGACTATCAATGGAGTTACGAGGATGTTACGCACGATAACCTTGAGGACTGCAAAATTGTTGCGCGGGAATGGTGCGAAGCAAACGGTGGATGCGGCAAAGAGAACGGGGCGCAGAACGAGAGCTGCGCACTTCGCAAGGCTTTTCGGAATTTTGATGAGCTGGAGCTTCAGGGCGGGCTCATCCGCATTGACGGCAAGGCTGTCGCGTTTACCATTGGGGAAGAGATCAATTCGCAAACCTATCTGCTCCATTTTGAAAAAGCGCTCGATGGCTATAACGGACTGTATGCCGCAATCAATCATGAATTTGCCGCGCGGCATCTGGCGGGTTATAAATATGTGAACCGCGAGGAGGACATGGGACTTGAGGGCTTGCGCAAAGCCAAACTTTCCTACCGTCCCTCGTTTTTGCTGCAAAAGTATCTGGTTACATTAAAAGAGGAAACAGGGGAAGTGTCGGAATGATTCGTTTTGCAGACTGGGATATGCGCGGCGAACTGGCGCAAATTTGGCGGGTTTGCTTTGACGAACCGGCACGCCCCGTAAAGTATTTTCTGAATAACTATTTTCGTCCTGAAAACTGTTTGGTTTATCAGTTCGGAAGTAAAATTGCAGCGGTTGTTTATCTTCTGCCCGCGCAGGTCATTGCGGACGGCAGGCCCGTGCAGGCGCACTACATTTATGCTGCCGCAACACTGCCGAAATACCGTTCCCATGGGTACATGGCCGCTCTGCTGGCCGGTGCGGCGCTGGTCGGGGCAAACCGGGGCGATCAGTATTCCGTGGTGCTGCCCGCTACGCGCGTGCTTGACCCGCTCTACGAAAAATCCGGATATATCCCGCTTTTTCAAATCAGCACCGTGTCTCTTTCGCTCAGCCAATTGTGCGATTCTGCAGAATCGGGGCGCATCGGCAAAGCGCTGTTCACGTTCCATCAGCTAAATTCCCTGCGTAATGCGCAGTTTGCCGGAAAAAACGGTTCCGTGCTGTGGGATGACAGGGCTTTTGGCTTTGCAGTGGGTATGGGTGGCGTTTATGGAGACCGGCTGGTCTGCTCCCGGACGGGCGACAGCCCCGCATATGCCCTTTGCCGCAGAATGAACGAAAATACCTGCATGGTAATGGAAATTATGGCCGACGGGCAAACGATCAGCGACCTTGCGGCCAATATAATCAGTGCTATGCCGGCGGAAACCTATCAGTTCCGGGTTCCGGCCGACAGCAGCCTTTTTTCCCATCAAGGCGAAAATTCTCACTTTGGTATGATAAAACCCATCGGCGGTGCAATGCTGGAATCTGTTCGGCCGGATTCAGGCACGCCCTATCTCGGGCTGCCACTTGATTGATTCGAGGAGGTATTATAATGGTATATCTTTTTCTTGCAAACGGGTTTGAAGAAATTGAAGCGCTTACAACAGTCGATATATTGAGACGCGCAGGCTGTGAATTGGTTACTGTGGGCGTGGGTGGGCGAAAAATTACCGGTTCCCATAATATTGAAGTCACGGCTGATGTGACGGAAGCCGAGGTGGAATCCGCTTCTCCGGACATGGTCATCCTGCCGGGAGGCCCCGGCACGCGAAACCTCGAACAGTCTTCGGTTATGCGGGCGGCAGTCCGCAGCTGTGCGGAGCAGGGAAAATATATTGCGGCCATTTGCGCCGCTCCCTCGATTCTGGGGCATATGGGTCTGCTGAAAGAACACATGGCGACCTGCTTCCCCGGCTATGAGCAGGAACTCGGCGCTAAAAAGATATCCGGGGAATCTGTCTGTGTCAGCGGAAACATCATCACCGCGAAGGGAGCGGGTGTTGCGGTTGACTTTGCGCTGAAAATTGTAGAGGTGCTTTACGGTTCTGAAAAATCAAACATGCTTAGGAAATCAATACAATGTATGTAAAGAATATTAAAGAAGTTAAAAAAAATCTGAGAACACGCTACCGCCGCTTTCGTGAGCAGATGAATGCGGAACAGAAGATCGGGTTGGACTCGACCATACAAAGCCGCTTGCTCGCGCTTCCCGAATATGCGAATTCGGGTATTGTGTTCACCTATGTAAGCAAGTCAATTGAGGTGGACACCATCGCATTGATTAAAGCGGCACTTGCCAATCGTAAGCAGGTAGCGGTACCGCGCTGTGTTCCCGATACGTACGACATGGAATTTTATTATATTACCTCGCTTGATGATTTGGGAAAGGGGAGTTTCGGCGTTTTGGAACCGATCCCTTCCCAATGCGGCCTTGTCCCGGCGGACGCCACGGGATTGTGCATTGTTCCGGGCCTCAGCTTTGATGCGCAGGGTTTTCGCCTTGGGTATGGCAAAGGTTACTATGACCGTTTTCTTGCCTCATTCAAGGGTGTAACTGTCGGAATCTGCTACGCCGGCTGTGTGCAGTGGAATTTACCCCACGGCTATTATGACAAGCCGGTCGATCTGCTGATTACGGAAAAGTATATCAGGAGGATGGCGAATCAGTAGTGCTGGAAAACGGCCGGAAAGACAGGAGGACGGACCCATGAATGATGACGATCTGAAAAATGATGTCAACCACCGGCGAAGGGTGGAAAATTTTAAATTGAATATTCCCGATGACGAATATGACGGTGCATCGGAGCTATATTCCGACTACCACAATCCGGAGGAAGAAAACGGGAGAAGCTCCGACCAGGTGATTCACAGCTACAGTGACCCCCGTG
>JAEWBE010000106.1 GCA_023391275.1 Bacillota bacterium
GGAAAGCCCTGTGCAGCATGGCGTGGTGACGCTGCGCCGTCGTACCTTTCAGCCCATCAGCTCGGATTTTGGTGTAATAGGCGTTGATCTCGTCACCTGTGATTTCTTTCACCTTGAGCCTCATCGGCTTGAAAAAGGATGTCATCCTGCCGTTGATCATTCGCTTGTAATTCAGATAGGTTGAACTTGAAATATTGGGTTTGTGCTGCTCCAGCCATTCTCGAAGATAATCCTCGACCAGCATGTTGGCAATCCGGTTGCGTTCCCGGTCCGCGTGAGTCATGGCCTCCTGCAAATACAGGTCGCCGGTGTTGTACTGCGCCAATATTTCAGCGAGCCGGTGATTGGCTTCCGTTTTTGTGCCGCGCTGGTCTTTTAAATCAAGATTGATCCACTTTTGTGAGCGTTTTCCGCTCGTGTCGTAAAGATTGAGTACGGCGTACCATTGTAGATTTTTTGAGGTCAAGTGACCTGTAATTCGTTTCATTTTCGTTCTCCTTTCGCGTGATTTTCTCCGGTACTGCCGTCGGCAGTACACACAATACCACACTCGGACGGAGAAAGCCAGGTGTCAAACGGTACAAACCTGCACGGGTTATTTTCGACCAGAAACGCTTTGACAGTGTTGCTTAATATGTCATAGTAGAATCAATTGACAAAATAAATGTTGGAAAATTGTGCTCCAGAAGCAAGAATCCCCTACTGTTTTTTATGGTACAGGATATCGGACTAAGCAACAGGATACAGTTGCATTTGAAAAAGCAACCCAATTGGGTTGCAAAGTCGCTGCAACAGCTTGAGGATAATATTTTGCAAAGAAATTATAGTGGGGACGTTTGCAAGTACATTAATTTCACTAATTACCCCTAACCTTTTAAAGCGTCTACTATAAAATATTCCCACCATTGTTTCGACAATGGTGGGAATTACACAGCAGCCTTATATGGTTGCGTTACGATATTGGTTGTGCAGATCGAAGCAGTCACCTTAGTTGCGGCTGATTTATGCGGGCACCCAGGCAGGGCGGTAACGAAGAATGCCCTACCATTTCCTAAAATAATTAAAGGAAAGTATGCATACCGGTACAAAATAGGCGCACCAGATTTCTAAAATGATAATACCCAATAGGTTTCCACCAGTCATATCCGTATGGAATAGCCCCAGCATTGGGATGATCACGCAGGATATCGCAAAAATGCCATGGATCAGTAGAAGCGCTTTTAACCATTTGCTCGGTTTGGTTGTTGCTTGAATCGTAAATGAGATAAAAAATGTAGCCAATGCCATAAACGCATAGCCCAATAAGTCGTAACTAAAAAACAGGCCGAAATACTTATAATCCAATATTTGCGCAGCCTGCTCTCCGAGCTGTGAGAAACGGACAGCTGTCAATTGCGCAAAATAAACCAGCATGATCAATACCGCATAAACGGACGAAAACGCAATCGCCGTATAACTCAAGGCTTTTGTTTCTTTTCCGCTGTATGAAGCAAAAGAGCAAATCATCGGTACAAATCCCCAGGCGATAAACATGCTAGATAGATAGCTGCCTGAATCGCTGCCGATTATCATGGACAACGCAAATCCAAGCACAGCAGCTAACGTAATAATAGATGAGTACAGCCCTGCCTTCCTGTTAATGGTCATCCGCCTCCATATGATAGTTTTTTAAGCGTTTTTCATCTGATCGGCGAAGCGGGTGATATGATCCTCCGCGATTCGCGACTGGCTCTTAGCCGAACCGGTTATCTTTTTCATGATCAATCTCTCCAGAAAATTCATCTTTTCATAATTGCATTCTCAACCGAAAGATTCCTTCGCAGCGGCAACGGCCAGCAGCTCCTCAGGGAAAGAGGACTCAAACTGCTTCCGGGCATCGTCTCCATCGGCCATTCCGCAGATAAAAAGGCCAAGCTTTTTTCCCTTCAGGGTATTGAGATTTTCAGTGCAGAAACGGGTTACAGGTTTTCGGATTTTTCCCGCGTAGATCGAACCGCCGAGGATGATCGTATCATATCCCGTCAGATCGGGGCGGTTACCGGTTAAATCACAGATGTCGGCCTTTTCATCCAGCTTTTTCGCAAGAAGCTCAGCGCAGGTTTTTGTAAAACCGTATTTGGTTGCGTATGCGATCAACGTGCTCATGTTCAAAAACCTCCATACAAATTATTTCTTCAGCGCGTTTTCGATTGACTTCAAATAGGCCTTGCTTGTTACCGTGGCCCCGGAAACCGCGTCAACCGTCGTATTCTGCGATTTGATGACCCGGTCGAATATTTTGCCGGACAGCCCCTCCTGTACAAAGCCAACGTCTTTCACTACTTTTATATCTGTTATTTTACCCTCCTTGATCGTGACGGCCACCTCGTTTGACCATCTTCCCGCGCTGTATGACCCTTCATATGTGCCGTCGCTCAGGGAAGATGGATCGACGGCGGAAATTTCCACTTTACTCCCTGCGTCCAGTCCGCGGCTAATATAAAATAAGCCCCCGGCTCCGACTACAAGAATCGCAGCGAATAGGATGAGTATAATCTTCAAAGCTTTTTTCATGGTTTATCCTCGCTTTCGTTTTTATCGTTTTGTTTTCCACTGCCGGTCAGACCTTGCATTGTGAACTCTGTGATGTAATCCAGAACCTGCGGGAAATACTGAAGCCCGATTTCCTCCTTATGGGTCTCAACAGTGACGATCGCCGTGAAAATCGCCATGATCATCCCGCTGTCAATATCGCTTCTCATTTTTCCCTCTGCCTGCCATTTTTTAATAATCTCCAAAAAATCGTGATACATGAAGTCAAGATGCTCCAGCCCTTTTTCTTTACGGAAACGCTGCTCAATTTTATTGAACACATCCTTGTTATACCATTCCTGTAGAATTGGGTTTGACTTCATGCCCTGCAAATTCAATAACATGAGTTTTTTGATTAAACTCAGCGGTTCCTGGTCTAAATCAATGGACTTCAGGATCTTTTTCTTTAGCTTCTCGTTTTCTTCCAAATATATGGTCATGAACAGTTCCTCTTTCGAGGAATAGTAATTATAAAACGTGCCTGTCCCTATTCCCGCGGATTTCGTGATATCGGATACATTGGTATCCTTAAATCCTGTCCGGCTGAACAGTTCCTTCGCACAATGAAATAATTCTGCTTTTGTATCTTTCAATGAATAGCACTTCCTTATTTTCTGTAAGCTAAACGTACAATTCTCTTAGTGCTGTCTCGACATCTGACGGCCCATGAAATCAAAAATCTTTCCGACCAGCTTTTTAATGGGGTTCAAGGACACATTGTAATAGTAATCCGACTCAAACCATCCCTTCGCCTTGTAATGGCGATAGTCACAATATTCGTCGTTCAGCATTTCTTTCATGCTCGTCCGGGACATCCGGAACATCATCAGCCTGAAAAAAGAAGGGGATGGCGGGGCGGGACGTATCAGCACCCGGTAAAACCTCGCGGCGGCCTTGTTGATTTCATGTGAATTTTTCTCCCGCGCAGCTTCCGTGATCGGTTCGAGCGTTTTCAGAACACAGCCCTTCGCAACGCTGAAGCCAAAGTTTTCTCCCATATTGCCCAGGTATTTCACAATCGAGCCCCCGCCGAAAATACCCTGCGTGACGACGGACGTGAACGCCTTGCCGAAAAAGCGCGGCCGATGAAAAACGAAAGCGAGTCGGTCCAATAGATTTTTCAGGGGTGCTGAAACATGAAATGAATAATTCGGCGTGGCGAAAATAACGCCGTCGGAGCGGCTGATCTTATCAATCAACACATTCCGGTCGTCCTGGATAGGGCAAAATTCTTCCCCTTTATCAAAACACAGCTTGCAGCCTCTGCAAAACTCCAGCCGATGGTCTTTCAAAAAAACATACTCAAAGTCGATTTCAGTATACGACTTTAAAGCTTTCTCGAATTCACGGACCGCTTCGTAAGTCGCTCGCTTTTGGGCGCTTCCGATGAATGCGGTTACTTTTTTCATTTCAACCCTCCCTCTACGGCAAAATGAATGAACAATATTATGTTCATTCACATCTTAGCATTGAATTATTATACTGTCAAGATTAATTGAGTGCCAATATTATCCTGTTGACAGTATGGCCCGCGTTCCACATAATAAGACGTTTGGCTCTGCACGGGTTATTTTTAACGAGAAAAGCGATAATTGACATTTGGGAAATCAAGTCTTCTTCTGCCTGATAGAGATGATTGTGTCTCTTGATATTTGGAGGCTTCGGCTTTCCACCCATAATCGTCAAACTGACTATTGCGGTTTTTATCCGCAAAACTTCATAAATCAGTTTTAGATTGCGGATAACATTGTCCGTTGGTTTTTAATTGTTTTATTGTATGAGAAGAATTTATTGATGGAGATTCACATTTCGACAGCATTCTATTGCTTTCTTTCACTTGTTGTGTTACTATCAGTGAAAGAATGAAAGTATGAAAGAATACTGATCGGAGGTGTCATAAAATGATTCACGAAACTGAACAAATTGAGTTTAAAGAGATATTTGTTCCGGAAATCAAGAAGGAAGTTGTCGCCTTTGCAAATTCAGATGGTGGAACGGTCTATATAGGCATCCGCGATGATGGGCAATTCGTAGGGCTGGAAAATAGTGACTTTGTTATGCAGCAAGTATCCAATGCCATTCGAGATGGGATCAGCCCCGACATTACTTTATTTACGCAGCTTTCTTTTGTAAATGAAGACGAAAAAGCCGCCGTGAAAATTGAAGTGTCTCGCGGTACAAAGCGGCCTTATTATCTCAGAGATAAGGGAATGAAACCATCCGGTGTATATGTGCGCCAAGGCACTGCGTCTGTACCGGCTTCGGAAGATGCGATACGAAGAATGATCAAAGAGACAGACGGAGATTCTTTCGAGAACAATAGATCTCTGCTACAGGAATTGTCCTTCACATATCTTAAAAAAGAATTTGCCTCGCGTAAAATAGACTTTGGTGCGGTACAACAGAAAAACGTCGGGATCATGACAAGCGACGGCATCTATACCAATCTGGGGCTCCTGCTTTCTGACCAGTGTAAGCATTCTGTTAAACTGGCAGTTTTTCAGGGAACAGACAAGCTTGTATTTAAGGATAGAAAAGAATTTTCCGGGTCGCTGCTCAAACAGCTCGAAGATACTTATCGTGCGATTGATTTTTACAACGAAACAAAGGCCACCTTTCAGGGCCTGATACGGAACGACGAACGTGATTATCCTATGGAAGCCATTCGTGAAACTCTGCTTAACGCCATCGTCCATCGCGACTATAGCTTCAGCGGCAGCACTTTTGTAAATGTTTACACCGACAAAATAGAGTTTATTTCCCTAGGCGGCCTTGTTTCAGGGCTTTCTCTCGAAGCCGTTATGCTGGGGGCATCTCAGCCAAGAAATGAAAAGCTCGCAGCGCTCTTTTACAGAATGCGGCTAATCGAGGCATATGGGACGGGAATCGGTAAAATTATGAGTAGTTATTCCAATTCCTCAAAAAAGCCTGTGTTTGAAAATGTTGACGGTGCGTTCCGTGTTGTTCTGCCAAACCGCAATTATGAAACAGTATCTGTTGCAAAAAGCATCTCCGCGACTCAGCCTGCCTACCAGATGATAGAGGCGTATCTCAGCCAGCATAAGAGTGCTACCAGAAAAGAGCTCGAAACTCTCCTGAATCTCGGAACAACCAGGACTTCTACCCTTTTAAAAGAAATGATGGAACTGGGAACAATAGTAAAGATCGGCAGCGGAAAACTGACGAGGTATTCTCTGAAATGAAGCATACGGCAGTTATAGATGGGCATCGCTATACATGGCTGGAATCGCCCAAAGTGATTGACTGTGAATGGAGAACTGCTTGACGCAGCTGCTCTAGAATAAGAATAAAAAGTATATTTAATGAAATGCTCAGTGCTTTACATAGAATTAAATGGGTATTTTGAAATTTGAGGCTCCGCCATAGTATTTTTCAATGAGTACTCGGCATTGATTGTTAGCCGCACTTGATCGGAGCATTCTCTCCGAGGAGATATATTCAATAATTGATTTTTTGGAAACCACATAATGTGTTCCAATAAGTGATGCAAAAATTTCTTTTTTCTTAATTCTGAGCAAAATACAGTTCGGTGAAAGGTGTGACAACTCTGTTGCCTGGGTCAGAGTAAGAGCGCCGGGATATGTACGGTATTTTTCTGTGAGCCAGGATCTGAAAGCGGTCAAATAAGCAGGACTCAAATAAAGCTTTGAATTTTTCTGTATTTTACTCCTCCCGGAGCTGAACAGCCCAGATGGTAGCCCGAAATAGTTTGGATTAGCTTCCAGACTCTTTTGTATTTGTTCGACGGTTTCTTTATCAATCCGATATCTCCATGTCCTTGAACGCCGAATCTCACAAGGGATATACCCATTGTCCAAGAGATATTTCAGTTTTCGTTTGCTGATATGCAGAATTTTATATAACTGATCCGCCGAAAGACATTCATTCATGCTCTGCACCTCCAACAGCCACCCTTTGGCATTCAGGCCGACAGATTGTGTCCATCAGTAGTGCCGCAGTCCGTTTTGAATGTTCCTCCAGATGGACGTAGATGTTAGCCGTAGTGGAGATATCCGAATGGCCAAGATATTCCTTAACGGCAATCAACGGAATTTGGTGTTGTATCAGGATGGAAGCGCAGGTATGTCGGAGATCGTGAAACCGAACATCGGGTAATCCGTACTGCTTCAAAATCACTTTAAAATGAGCCGACACATAGCTTGGACGAAATATCTGTCCAAGCGGATCACAACAGACGTAGTCGGCGTATTCTGTGGAATAGGAGTCGGCAAACATTATCTGATAAAGCTGAACCTTTTTTCGCACATCCAGCAAAACCGCCTCTGCACTTGGCGTCAATGGAAGATAACGTCTGGATGAATCGTTTTTCATCTTTTCTATGGGAATCGTTTGTGATTTTCCATTGACGTCGGCTTCAATCACTTTGGTGTCAAACAGGATTCGTTTTTGTTCAAAGTCGATGCGGCTCCATCGCACTCCGAGCGCTTCGCTCCTGCGTAAGCCGAAAACAGAAGCAAGATAAATCACGATGTACATAGGATCGTCTGCTGCATTTTTAAGAAGGATTGCCAATTCCTCTTCATGCAGAAAACTCGCATGGTATTTATCTGCCCTTGGTCGATCCACTTTATCGAAGGGATTGCATGGAATCAAATCTTCTTTGAAAGCCTGTTGAAAAGCTTTGCGCATGACCACATGGTAATGAATCACAGTGGCCGGACTGCAGCCATCCCGAAAGATGCCCGTGTAAAACGCTCGAATATCCGCAGGTTTCAGAGACGCCACTGTCAATCCGGTTGAGGAATAGTATTTTTTGATTCGGCCATTGATTAGCCCTTCGTAAGAATTATATGTGGAAGGCTGAAGCACATATTTCCTGGTTTCAAGCCATTCCAACATATATTGATAGACTGGCGGGTCAGAAGGCGTACACGAGAAATTCGAACCCATAGATGAGGATTCTTGAGAATCTCCCTGATCCTTGGGTTCGAACTCTGTAAAATGGTCTTTTAACGATACCTTGCGTGTGTTTTGCACAAATTATCATCCTTTCTCTCGTCAATTTAGCAAGGAAAGGATACCATATTTTAAAGGAAAATTACGTGTTTACTTTCTTACGCTGGGAATTGAATAAATTCCGAACCCATAACCATTTGAACACAGTAGGCCTCGAAATCAGGTAGACCGCAAGGTCTCGTGGGTTCGAATCCCACCGCTTCCGCCACAATTTGTCCTGAAAGTCCGGTTTTACGGGCTTTTAGGACATTTTTATGCCTGTTTTCACATTGTTTCCCCCACTTTAGTAGAAATCGAGGCAAGCGGATTTGCGGCTTTTCTAGGCTTTTTCTGCAAGAAAACTGCAAGACGGGAAAGTCTTCTGCGACATTGCGTGGGTTCGAACCTTCGGAGAGCTTATTCCGGTTTTTCGTCCTTGTCGTTCTCCGGATTATCCTCGTCTTCGGTCACTCCAAGCACTTCTTCA
>JAEWBE010000120.1 GCA_023391275.1 Bacillota bacterium
ATATGGCAGGTATGAGCGGCAACGTCGCAGGTATGAGTGGCAATATGGCGGGTATGGGCGGCAATGTGGCAGGCATGGAAGGTAATATGGCAGGTATGGGTGGCCACATGGCAGGTATGGGCAGCAACGTGTCCTCTGCAAGAAAGTAAAGCAGGGTTTAACCAGTTCCTGGGGCCAGACGCGGCTCGGGAGCTGGTTTTTTTGTTAGTAGCTGGATAGATAAATATAAACCAATTTACGATTAATTCTCAGATCAAAATTTATGTGACTAAAATGCGGATATAATATAATTAAATTATACTTAAAATGGCATTCAGGATAAAGTTGATACTGTTTAAGGTTAAAGGAGAACGCCATGAAAACGTTGTATCTGATTAAAAACCCAAAAGAGAATTTTTCAACAGTGGTTTCAATCTGTGCACACTTTCCGCAAAAAACAACGCTTACGGACGGTAAAAACTACGCTGTAGATGCGAAGTCGATCATTGGAACTGCATATGCAGTCACAGAGTGGAAAACAGTGCGATTAGAAATAGAGGAAGAAATTCCTATCCTTGAATTAATGCTTAAACAAAAGGATTTAGTTGAAGAAATCTTTTGAAATATCCGATATTTTACTTCTTTGCTGATAAACAAAAGTGTGCCCGCCGATGATTAAACCGGTGGGCTCTTTTTTCTTCGATGATATATAATCCGATATCGGTACGGTAAAACCGAATGTGATTCTGAAGATTTATATTAGAATTGGTTAAAGGATTATACCTGCCGGCAATCGTAACAAAAGGAATAGCGCTCCGTAGGAAAACGGAGCGCCAGCAATGCACCATGAGAGAGATCAATTATTTTATTTAGTAAACTTTTGAGCGGATGCACAAAAGCCGATCAATAATATCATCAAGTAAACGCAGATCCTGATTATTTAAATCATCCAACAGAGAAAGAATCCGTTTAAGAGCTTTTGCGCTTTCTTTATCGCAATGATCTTCTTTTTTATCTTCGCACTCATCCTCTTTTTTGTTTTCCCATTTGTCTTCTTTTTTTTCGTCCTTTTCATATTCTACATTTTCATAGCATTTATTTTCATTTGAATAACGATATAAACCCATCTTGTGTCACCTCCTTATTGAGGGGATAGTATATATTATGTGATTAATAATGACTTGTCAATATGTTTGTTTGGAATGCCCAGGATACAATAAACGTATCATCCGCATGCAGAAATGTTGCTTCCGGGGATAAAAGCTTAACCGCTTGCGAATATAATCAGATCAGTAATTGGAAAATAATATGGATAAGGGCAGGTTTGCGGGCAGTACAGCAAGGCGCTCACCTCCATTGCGGAGGTGAGCGCCTTTTATCGTTCTAAAAGCCTTTAACCTTTCCATTTAAACAGCAGAACTCCGCCGACCATCAAGGCGATACCACCGAATTTTTGCCAGCAAAAGGGAATTCGCTCAGAGTCAAAGATCCCGAAGGCATCAATGAGCGCGGCTACCAAAAGCTGTGAGATCAGGATAATGGAGATGGCCACCGTGGGCCCCTGCCTTTTAATAGCCAGCATAACGGTGACAGTAATGACGATGCCCAGTACGCCGCCCAGTAAATAAATTTTATTTGTATCATACAGTGCCCCAAAGTTCCCCTTGCCCAGAAACAACATGGCAATAACAGACAGTGTAAATGCCACGCCCTGCACCAGCACATTTGATTCATATAGCCCGATGCGGTCGCCAAGACGGGTGTTCATAACTCCCTGAACACTCATGGCCGCACCTGCCAGTATACTAAAAAGAATACCCAGCAAACGGAATACCTCCCTGCGATCATTTGACATTAGTCTTTCCAGAAAGTGGCGCAGCATACCAGATCAACAGACGAAGAAAAGTGGTTAGCCGTTGCCATTCGTGCAATAATGATTCTGATCTCTCCCAAAACGGCACTGCGGCACAAAATGAGGGATGCAAATAAGGGAACCTCCTGCCGGCCTGTCTTGTGCCGGCAAGAATTTTTCAGCTTCCGATTGCTGACCGCCGCATGAATAAATTTTTTAAATTTATTACCCAACACCATAAATTTATTAAAATTCATCGAATAGTTTATTGTACATAGAAATCATCAAGAGGGGCATATCTAATGGCGAAAAGTGATTGGGTGAATCAAATTAATGCGTGGCCTGTTGGCTCTGCAAAATTGGTTTTCAGTATGAAAGAAATCCCCAAACCCAGAAAATTCATCGGGTCATTGGGGGGCTATCATTTTTATAAAACGAGGCACGGCGAATACGCGATGGCGGCGGAACAATGTTTCTGTAAAAATTAAAATCTGCGTGAGGAATCCCCTGCCTGTCCCCAATGAGCCGGCGGGAGATTTTTTATTACAAGTGCTCCGCCATTGTAGAATAATCGTTTGATGCAATTATGTATATTCGGAACAGAAGGGGGTGATAAAATGAAGTCAACCGGGACAGTCAGGAAAACCGACGAATTAGGTCGAATAGTGATTCCCAAAGAGCTCCGAACAGCCCTTAACATAAATGAAAATGATCCGTTGGAGATTTTTGTTGATGACGATGGTAGAATCATTCTAAAAAAATTTCAGCCTGCATGTGTTTTCTGCAACAGTATTCAAGGGATTACCGTCTTCAAAAACCATAACGTCTGCCGCGAATGTATGAAAAAAATCGCGGCCAGACTGGAAGAATAAGCGAATATTCAGACAAAGCCGCCATTAAGGCGGCTTTGTTTATGTTTGCTTAATAATTTTATTCCCCGGTTACACAGTTTCCCAATTACTTTTCGGCGATGAAGTCAGCAGGAAAATCGTCCGATTCGCCGGACAAAAGATAGGGAAGAACGTCCTCATAGGATTTTCCGGTCTGACTGATTTGTTCCGCAGATTGGCTTTTCTGATTTTGATTTAATTGCTGTTTATCATCTGTCATGTAATACACTCCTTGCTTTATAACTCTTCGGTATATTGTGTCACATTCAGATATTTTTTATTCCGGGCATTATACATTAATATGCCATACTTCATTCCGGCAAATAACGCGTCATCTCTTTCATTACAGGGGATATGTAATCTTTACGGTGAATTGTAATCCGGCTGGCGTGTGGTGTCGCTCTTCAAGTCTGATACATATACTGAGGACAAAGTACCGGCACTGCCGATCTTCGGGATAAGGTACAACATGTTGTATTTGAAATGGAGTAGGAGATGAATGAATGCAGGATTGGACAAAAGCTGTCATATCCTCCATTGTAGCGGCTGTAATGGGGGTATTGACAGCAGCTGTAAAGCACCTGTACAGCAAGCAGAAAGCACAGGCGGCGCGGCAGGATGCGGTCGAAGAAGGTGTAAAAGCTCTTCTTCATGACCGCATCTACCAGGGTTATGCTGACTGCCTTAAAAAAGGCTACGCCAGCGTGGAGGACATTGAGAACCTTGAGTATCTTTACCAGCCTTATCATGCGCTGGGCGGAAACAGTACGGGAACCGAACTGTTCGAGCGTGTAAAAAAAATGCCGGTTGAACCGGCTCAAAAAAACGGTTAATACAGCGGACATTGTGGTAACGCAGGGCGGCATGCTGACGACCGGTGCTTTCCGGCGGATATAGCTCAGCAGGCTGCAGTAGTGACAGTTGATACAAACACGGCGGCCAATCTACCTGAGAAAACGAAATATATAGATACTATGGAAGCCTTCTCATCCTGGTTGAGAAGGCTTCTTGATTATTTAGAAGAAATATGATATTAATTCGCCTGCAATTTATTATTTTACCAAATCGTCAGGTAAGTGAAAAGCACAGCGGTTAAAGGAATTTCAGAGCATAGCATTTCTGTTTTAAAGTATTTACAAATTTTTACAATGGAGTATAATACTTATAGGTACTTTGCAAGGGAGGAATTTACATGGAAAAGCGAATTGAGACAGTAAAAAGCGAGGATGGCCAGGCATTGGTATTGTTTGCTTTATTTATGGTGGTTTTAATGTGCGCTGCCGCTTTGGTCATTGATTTCGGCAATGTCGCTGTTGTAAAATCCAATCTGCAGAATGCGGTTGACGCAGCAGCTTTGGCGGGGGCGCAGGATCTGTCAGATGCCCACACCGCCGAAGATACCGCAAAGTCTTATGCTGAACTGAATGGAGTTCAGGCATCTGAAATTACCGTTGAGGCTGATTCAACTCAAATTAAGGTTATTTGCACCAGAACGGTTCCGTATACGTTTGCTAAAGTTCTTGGCTTTCAAGATACAACCGTACAAGCCACTTCCGTAGCTCAAAAGGCAACGGTCGGCGGAGATGCCTTTGGATACGCAGTATTTGCGGGAGCGGGGGCGGTTTCCTTTAATGGATCCAAACACGAATTTGGCGGCAGTGTATATGGCAGGGACGGCGTTAATTTGGGCAAGAAAGCTCATGTAACCGGGAATGTTGTCTGCGCCAATAATCACACCATTGATACAGGCAACATTACTCCTACGGGTACTTTCATTACGAACAGTCCTGAAATTCCTATGCCGGATTTGTCAGACCGTGTGATAGAACAGGCGGGTACTTCAACCTATACAGGGAATACGACTTTGGGTGGAAATTCCATCAACGGGCCTGTGTATGTTAATGGCGATTTGACGGTTAACGGTCATATTGCGGGAAAAGGAATTATTTATGTGAATGGAAATATTGATTTTTCCAATATAGATCAAACCGCGTTGGATTCCGTCTGTTTTTATGCCGCCGGAGATATCACGTTTGATGGAGGGGTTAAAACGATGGGGATTCTTTATGCACCGAATGGAACAATAAAGATTAACGGTGGGGGAAACACTACAGTATATGGACGGATGATAGCTAAAGTCATTGATGTGAATGGGGGCCAGGCCAGCGTTTATCCGAATGCCAACGATTTAGACGGCATCAAAACGTTGGAAACTGTGAAGCTGACGCAATAACGAATCAAGCGGAACATGGGGCAAAAATATAAAAATGTAAAATCATAGCCTTCTCACCCATCTTGGCTGAGAAGGCTATTTGATTCCTCAAATTTTCGTAAAGCACGTCCACTGTTCGATATCCAGCAAGTCGGGATGAAGCTGTAAGTATTTGTCCAGACTTTCATCCGGTTGTGCAATTTGATACCAGAGGTCACAAAGGTCGATAATCTGTTTAAGAGCTTCCGGCCCCGTGATTTCGCACTTTGAGACATCACTATAATACACCGTAAACCCTTCTTAAGGCCCATGCTTAGGGCAAGATGTGCTCTGCTCCGCTATCACTTTTATAGCACATAAAAGAAAGAAAAGCAATATGACAGTTTTTTTTGCTGACGGGGCGGATGCTACACAAAGGGGGATAAGCGCAAACGGTTGGACGCGGTGGTTGACCTGTATTTCAGCGTTTTCATAGCTTCTGTTAAGACC